>DATIDZ010000469.1:0-15664 GCA_035456045.1 Caldimonas sp. | reverse complement strand
GGCTGTGCTCGCCGCGGTCGCAGGCCGCGCCGACCGCGTAGACGTAGGCGCGGCAGGCCTGCCAGGTGGTGTAGAGGTCGGCCAGCTTGCCCTGCATCAGCTGGAACTCGCCGATCGACTGGCCGAACTGCTTCCTCTCGTGCACGAACGGCAGGACGACGTCCATGCACGCGGCCATGATCCCGAGCGGCCCGCCCGAGAGGACGGCGCGCTCGTAGTCGAGGCCGCTCATGAGCACCTTCACGCCGCCGCCCTCTTGGCCGAGCACGTTCTCCGCCGGCACCTCGCAGTCCTCGAAGAAGACCGGATACGTGTTCGAGCCGCGCATGCCGAGCTTGTCGAGCTTGCTGCCGAACGAGAGCCCCTTGAAGCCCTTCTCGATGATGAACGCCGTGATGCCGCTCGGGCCGGCGTCGATGTCGGTCTTCGCGTAGACGATCAGCGTGTCGGCGTCGCCGCCGTTGGTGATCCACATCTTCGAGCCGTTGAGGACGTAGCGGTCGCCCTTGGCCTCGGCGCGCAGCTTCATGCTGACGACGTCGGAGCCGGCGTTCGGCTCGCTCATCGCCAGCGCGCCGACGTGCTCGCCGGAGACCAGCTTCGGCAGGTACTTCTTCTTCTGCGCCGCGCTGCCGTTGCGATGCAGCTGGTTGACGGCGAGGTTCGAGTGCGCGCCGTACGAGAGGCCGACCGACGCCGAGGCGCGCGAGACCTCCTCCATCGCGACGATGTGGGCGAGGTAGCCGAGGTCGCTGCCGCCGTATTCCTCCTTGACCGTCATGCCGTGCAGGCCGAGCGCGCCGAGCTTCTTCCAGAGGTCGGCCGGGAAGAGGTTGTCGCGGTCGATGTCGGCGGCGCGCGGCGCGATCTCGGCGGCGGCGAACTGCTGCACCGTGTCGCGCAGCATGTCGATCGTCTCGCCGAGGCCGAAGGCGAGGCCGGGAAGGTGGGGCATGGAGGTCTCCGCTGGAGGTGCCGGTCGGTGGGCCAAGCTTAACGTTGGTGGCTCCGGCCCGGTGCTAGCGTCCGACCCCATGAGCCCGCTCTTCTGGAAGCTGGTCGCGATCGTCTTCGTCGCCCTCGGCGCGATCGGCGCCTTCCTGCCGATCGTCCCCACCGTTCCGTTCCTGATCGTCGCGGCGGCGGCGGCGAGCCGCGGCTGGCCCTGGCTCGACGACAAGCTGACCTCGCACCCGCGCTACGGGCCAGTCCTCGTCCGCTGGCGCGAGCGCGGCGCGATCGCGAGACCGGTGAAGCTGTTCGCCATCGCCGCCATGCTCGCCGGCAGCGCCGCGCTGTGGCTCCCGCCGGTGCCGTCCTGGCTGCGCGCCGTCGTGCTGTCGACGATGGTCTGCGTCGGCCTCTGGATGTGGACCCGCCCCGAGCAATGACGACCGACCTGACGGGGCTCGGACGGCGACGCCGTGTCGCTCGGCGGCCGCGTTCGTTGGTCGGGGCGGCAGAACCTCAACGCCGGGCCCGCGGCCGGCCGGGCGCGCGTGCGACCGCAGCGCCGACATGCGCGAGGAAGGCGGCAGCGATCGGCGACAGGCGCTTGGCCCGCGGGTGCAGGATGTACCAGTTCGAGTGCACCGGAAAGCCGCGCACGGCGAGCTCGACAAGTCCTTCGTCTTCGGGACGCGGCGCGAGCGCGTGGCGCGACAGCACGGCCAGGCCCAGCCCGGCGGCCACCGATTGCTTGATCGCCTCGTTGCTGCCGAGCTCCAGGCGCACGCGCGGCTGCAAGCCGATCGCCGCGAAGTGCGCGTCGCACGCCATCCGCGTCCCCGAGCCGGGCTCGCGAAGGATGAAGCGCTCGTCGGCGAGCGCGGCGGGTGGCATCGATCGGCGCCGCGCGAGGCGATGCCCGGCCGGCGCGATGACGACCAGCGGGTTGGCCATGAACATGCGCTTCTCGAGGTCCGGCGACGCGGGCGGCATCGACATGATGTAGAGGTCGTCCCGGTGCTCGCGCAGCCGCGCGACGACGGCGTCGCGGTTCAGGACCTCGAGCGCGATGTCGACGTCGGGATGGCGCTCGCAGAAGGCGCCGAGGAGCCCGGGCACGAAGTACTTGGCCGTGGAGACGACGGCGACGCTCAGACGGCCGCGCGTCAGGCCCTTCATGGCCGCGATCTCCTGCTCGAAGGCGGTCCACTCGCCGACCATGCGCCGCGCCGTCGCGACGAGCGCCTCGCCCGCGGCGGTCAGGCGCAGGCGCCGGCCGAGCTGCTCGTGCAGCGGCAGGCCGACCGAATCGGCCAGGTCGCGCAGCTGCATCGACACCGTCGGCTGCGTCACGTGGCAGGCGCGCGCCGCACCGGTGATCGACCCGGTGTCGGCGAGGGCGACGAGGAGGCGCAGCTGGCGAAACGTGGCGTGCATAGGTGAAAGTCGATGTGATGCATCGATCGAATCGAATTTATTTTATGCAAGCGCGCCGCTACGATCCGCGCCGCTTCCGGACCCCGACCACCGCCTCATGCGCAGCCTTCTCGATCCGACGATCCTCTTCTTCGTCTTCGGCATCGTCGCCGGGACGATCCGCTCGAACCTCGAGATCCCTCCGCAGATCACGCGCTTCCTGTCGCTCTACCTGCTCATGGCGCTCGGCCTGAAGGGCGGGTTCGCGCTCGGCAAGTCCGGGCTCACGGCGGAGGTCGCGACGAGCCTCGCGTGCGCGGTCGCGCTCGCCGTCGCCATCCCGGCGGTCGGCTACGTCGTGCTGCGGCGCCTGGTCTCCGGCTTCGACGCGGCGGCCGTCGCCGCGACGTACGGGTCGGTGAGCGCGGTGACCTTCATCACGGCCACGCAGTACCTCGAGTCGCACGGCATCGCCTTCGGCGGCCACATGGCGGCGGCGATGGCGTTGATGGAGTCGCCGGCCATCGTCCTGGCCGTGGTCGCGGTCAACGTGCTGCGCCAGCGCGCGGCCGGCAGCGGCGTCGCCGTGGGCGGCGGCGCGATCGCGGCGGCGCACCCTGCCGGCGGACCGCCGCTCGGCCGCATCCTGCACGAGTCGTTCACCGACGGCGCGCAGCTGCTCCTGCTCGGCTCGATGCTGATCGGCATCCTCAGCGGCGACGCCGGCAGGGCGTCGATGCAGCCGTTCTCGGGCGACCTGTTCAAGGGCATGCTCGCCTTCTTCCTCCTCGACATGGGCCTGCTGACGGCGAAGAACCTCGGCGGCCTGCGCGGTCGGCCGCCGGGACTCGTCGCCTACGCGCTGCTCGCGCCGCTCGCGCACGCCGCCGTGGCGATCGCGCTCGCGGCGGCGGCGGGACTGTCCGCCGGCAACGGCGCCTTGCTCGCGGCGCTCGCCGCCAGCGCGTCGTACATCGCCGTGCCCGCCGTGCTGCGGCACGCGGTGCCCGAGGCGAATCCCTCGCTCTACTTCGGCATGTCGCTCGGCATCACCTTCCCGTTCAACATCCTGGTCGGCATCCCGCTCTACGCAGCGGCCGCGCAGCGCGCGCTCGGCTGACGCGCGAGTCCGCCTCACGCGCCGACGCGTGCGGCCGCGGCCTGCGCGAGGACGCGGCTCTGCAGGTCGGGCGCCGGTGGCAGGCCGGTCACGGCGAGGATCTCCTCCTGATCGAGGGTCTCGCGCTCGAGCAACGCGCCGACGAGGGCGTCGAGCTGCGCCCGGTGCGCCTGCAGCAGCGACCGGGCCTCGTCGTGGCACTCGTCGATGATGCGCTGCACCTCGCTGTCGATGAGCTCGGCCGTGCGCTCGCCGAAAGGCTTCTCGCCGCCGCCGAACCCGGTCGCTCCCTCGAGGAACGGGTTCTCCGGCGGCGCCAGCTGGACCATGCCGAGGCGGTCGCTCATGCCCCAACGCGTGACCATGTTGCGCGCGAGCTGCGTCGCCTGCTGGATGTCGTTCTCGGCGCCAGTCGTGCGCGTGCCGTAGACGATCTCCTCGGCGGCCCGGCCGCCGAGCATGCCGACGATGCGCGCGCGCAGGTAGCCTTCGGGATAGTTGTAGCGATCGGTCTGCGGCCGCTGGTAGGTGACGCCGAGCGCGCGACCGCGCGGCACGATCGAGACGCGCTGCACCGGGTCGGCGCCGGCGACGACGAGGCCGAGGATCGCGTGACCGCTCTCGTGGTACGCGATCCGCTCGCGGTCGTCGCGGCTGAGCAGCAGCGGCCGCTCGGGCCCGAGCACGATCTTCTCGAGCGCATCGAGGAAATCCTTCTGGCCGACGTCGTTCTTCTCGCGCCGCGCGGCGAGCAGCGCCGCCTCGTTGACGAGGTTTCTCAGGTCGGCCCCCGAGAGGCCCGGCGTGATGCCCGCGAGCTCGCCGAGGTTCGCGTCGGCGCCGAGCGGCACCTTGCGCGTGTGCACCTCGAGGATCGCCTCGCGCCCGACCTTGTCCGGCAGGTTGACGAAGACGCGCCGGTCGAAGCGCCCGGGCCGCAGCAGCGCGCGATCGAGCACGTCGGGCTGGTTGGTCGCCGCCAGCACGATGACACCCTCTCGACCCGAGAACCCGTCCATCTCGGTCAGGATCTGGTTGAGCGTCTGCTCCTGCTCGCTCGAGCCGCCGATCGCGACCGGGCCGCGCGCGCGGCCGATCGAATCGATCTCGTCGATGAAGATGATCGCCGGCGCGTTCTCGCGCGCCTGCTTGAAGAGGTCGCGCACGCGCGCGGCGCCGACGCCGACGATCATCTCGACGAACTCGGCCGCGCTCATCGAGAAGAAGGGCACGCCGGCCTCCCCGGCGACCGCCCGCGCGAGCAAGGTCTTCCCCGTGCCGGGCGCACCGACGAGCAGCACGCCCTTCGGCGCCGAGCCGCCGAGCCGCGTGTACTTATCCGGCGCCTTAAGGAAGTCGACGATCTCGACCAGCTCGTTCTCGGCCTCGTCGATGCCGGCGACGTCCTTGAAGGTGACCTTCTGCCCTTCCTCCTGGTCGTAGCGGCGAGCGCGGCTCTTGCCGATGCCCATCAGGCCACCGCCCAGCCCGCCCATGCCGCCGCCCTGCTGCGCGCGCCGGTAGAGCCAGATGTAGAAGGCGATGAGGAGGAGCGCCGGGCCGAAGCCGTACAGCAGCGAGGCGATGCCGCTCGCCTGGATCGGTACCGCCCGGATCTCGACGCCGTGCTCGATCAGGAAGGTCTCGAGCCCGGGGCCGACGAACGCCGGCAGGGTCGTCGTGAACGACGTCGCCGGCCGCGGCTCCGCGGGCGGCAGCAGCCCGCCCAGTCCGCCCCAGCCGCGCGGCGCCGACGCCGCCGCGGCAGCCGCGGCGCTGCCCGGCGCGGGCCAGGTCACGGCCGAGTTGAAGCGGCCTTCGATGCTGGCGCCCTGGCTGAAGATCGCCTGCACGTTGCCCTTCGCGACCTCGTCCTTGAACACCGTGTAGGGCACCGGCACGGCGTCGTCCTCGCCGGGGAACAGCGCCCGCATCAGCAGGTAGTTGACGAGCAGGAGCGCGAGGAACGTCCACCAGGCGCGCCGCGGCGGGATGTTCATGCGCCTGTCGCCGGGCGGCTTCGCACCCGCGCCGGCGCCGGCGGCGTTGCGCGACCCCGGCGTGGGGGGATTCGACTTGTCCATCGACAACGCGGGTGGGCCTCTCGGAGGGATGGCTCAGCCTGGTCCAGCAAACGGGACACCCGTCGCGACGGACCGGCGCCGTCAGAGCTGCACGCGGGTGCCCAGCTCGATGACGCAATTGTCGGGCAAGCGGAAGAAGGCCGCGACGCTGCCGGCGTTGCGCGACATGGCGACGAAGAGCGCCTCGCGCCAGCGCGCCATCGCCTTGCCACGGCTCGGCACGATGATCTCGCGGCTCAGGAAGTACGACACCTCGAACGGATTGATGTCGAGGCCCTGCGTGTGGCAGAGCGCGAGCGCCGCCGGCACGTCGGGGCGGTCCATGAAGCCGTAGCGGAGCTCGACGCGCCAGAAGTCGGCGCCGAGCGACGTCACGGTCGCGCGTTCCGCCGCGGCGACCTCGGGCACGTCCGCGAAGGCGACGTGGAGGATGCAGTTGCGACGATGCAGCACCTGGTTGTGCTTCAGGTTGTGCAGCAGCGCCTGCGGCACCGTGCGGGCATCGGCGACCGCGTAGACCGCCGTTCTCGAGCTGCGCGGCAGCCGTTCGTGGGCGAGCCCCGCGATGAACGGCTCGAGCTCCGGCTCGTCTTCGTGGAGGTGGGCCAGCAGGCGCTCGCGGCCGCGCTTCCACGTCGCCATCGCGACGAAGATCGCCGCGCCCATGACGAGCGGGAACCAGCCGCCGTCCAGGAACTTGACCGCGCACGAGACGACGAGGAGTGCGTCGAACGCCACGAAGAAGCCCGTCGCCGCGATCGCGACCGGCAGCGGATAGCCCCAGCCATGGCGGACGACGAAGTAGGTGAGCACGGTGGTGATGAGCATCGTCACCGTGACGGCGATGCCGTAGGCGCCGGCCAGCGCCGACGAGCTGCCGAAGGCCGCCGCGGCGCCGACGACGGCGACGAGCAGCACGTGGTTGACGGCCGGCATGTAGATCTGGCCCGACTGGCTCGCCGACGTGAACTCGACGCGCATGCGGGGCAGGACGCCGAGCTGGATCGCCTGCCGTGTCATCGAGTAGGCGCCCGAGATCACCGCCTGCGACGCGATCACCGCGGCGCAGGTCGCGAGCGCCAGCGCGGGCATCAGCCAGGCGCTCGAGAAGAGTCGGAAGAACGGGTTGTCGAGGGCGCCCGGGTCGCGCATGAGCAGCGCGCCCTGCCCCATGTAGTTGAGCGCGAGCGCGGGCAGGACGATGCCGCTCCAGGCGATCTGGATCGGACGCCGGCCGAAGTGGCCCATGTCGGCGTAGAGCGCCTCGGCGCCGGTGAGCGCGAGCACGATCGCGCCGACCGCCGCGAAGACGTGCCAGCCGCGCTCGCGCAGGAAGTCGAAGGCGCGGCGGGGATCGAGCGCCTGCACGATCGTCGGCTCCTGGACGGTGTGCCAGAGGCCGGTCGCCCCGAGCACCGCGAACCAGAGCAGGATGATCGGCCCGAAGGCGCTGCCGACACGGCGCGTGCCGTGGCGCTGGACGACGAACAGGCCGATCAGGATGCCGACGGAGATCGGCACGACCCAGGTCTTCAGCGCCGGCGACGCGACCTCGAGGCCTTCGGCCGCGCCGAGCACCGAGATCGCGGGCGTGATGACGCTGTCGCCATAGAAGAGCGCGGCACCCAAGACGCCGAGGAGAAGGAGCGCCTTGCGGCGCCGCGCGCTCGTCCCTGCGGCGTTCATCGCCAGCGCGGTGAGCGCCATGATGCCGCCCTCGCCGCGGTTGTCGGCGCGCAGGATGAGGACGACGTACTTGAGGGTGACGACCATCATCAGCCCCCAGAAGATCGTCGAGACGGCGCCGATCAGATGGGCAGCGTCGAGCGGCACGCCGGTCGCCGGGCTGAAGATCTCCTTGATCGTGTAGAGCGGGCTCGTGCCGATGTCGCCGTACACGACGCCGAGCGCGCCGAGGGTGAGGCCGGCCAGGCCTTGTTGCCCGCGCGCGCTGCTCATGGTCTTCCTTGCGTGTGGAGAAGACCCGGTTGTAGGAGCGATCGCGTCAGGATCGCATAAGGCCCGTGCCCGCTTCAGTCGACGACGAGCCGGTAGCCGACCCCGGTTTCGGTGAGCAGGTGACGCGGCTCCGACGGCACCGCCTCGAGCTTGGCGCGAAGCTGGCCCATGTAGAGGCGCAGGTAGTGCGTGTCGTCGACGTGCTCCGCGCCCCACACGTCGGCGAGCAGCTGCCGGTGCGTGACGACGCGGCCGCCGGCCCTCACCAGGCGCGCCACCAGGTCGAACTCGGTCGGCGTCAGGTGCAGCGGCCGGCCGGCGCGCTCGACGCGATGCGCGTCGAGGTCGATGAGCAGGTCGCCGCGCGCGTAACGCGTCGTCGCCGGCTGCACCGTCGTGCCGCGGTGACGCAGGGCGACACGGATGCGCGCGAGCAGCTCGCTGACGCCGAACGGCTTGGTCAGGTAGTCGTCCGCGCCTTCGTCGAGCAGGTGGATCTTCTCGGCCTCCTGATGGCGCGCCGAGGCGACGATGATCGGCATCGCGCTCCGGGCGCGGACCGCGCGGACGAGCTGCGCGCCGTCGCCGTCGGGCAGCCCCAGGTCGAGGACGACGAGGTCGGGCGGATCGTGCTCGAGCAGCGCCGTCGCCTCGCTCACCGACACCGCCGTCAGCACCTCGAATCCTTCCGCCGCGAGCGCGGTCCGGAGCAGGCCGCGGATCTCGCGGTCGTCCTCGACGACGAGCACCTTGATGCTCATGGCGCGACCTCGAGCGCCGGCTGCTCGACGACCGGCAACGAGAGCGTGAACCGGCAGCCGCCACGGGCCCGCGCGCCGACGCCGAGGCTGCCGCCGTGCGCGGCGGCGATCGCCCGGCAGAGCGCGAGGCCGAGGCCGGCACCGCGCGCATCGCCCGCGGCGCGGCCGCGAAAGAACGGCTCGAAGACGCGCGACTCGTCGCCCGGCGCGAGCCCGGGGCCGCGGTCCTTGACGCTCAGCAGCACCCGGTCGCGGCATTGCACGACCGTCACGTCGACGGCACCGTCGCTGTACTTGGCCGCGTTGTCGACGAGATTGGTCGCGAGCTGCGCGAGCAGCGTCGCGTCGCCGCGCACGAGCGGCAGCCCGCGCCTGACGCGCGCGCGGATTCGGCCGCCCGACGCGCGCGAGCGCAGGCGGCCGACGACGCTGCCGACGATCTCCTCGAGCGACTGCCATTCGCTCTGCAGCACACCGCCCGCCGACAGGCGCACCAGCTGCAGCGTGTTCTCCGTCACGGCCGTCAGGTAGCGCGCCTCGGCGACGATGCCAGCCAGCATGCGGCCCTGCTCCGCGTCGCCGAGCCGGCTGCGCTGCGACTCGAGCGACGACGCCGCGGCGACGATCGCCGCGAGCGGCGTGCGCAGGTCGTGGGAGACCGAGGCGAGGAAGGTGGCCTGCACGTGCTGGCGCTCGACCTCGGCGCGCGCCGCGAGGTTGGCCTCGAGCAGGCGCAGTCGCCAGACGCCCTGCGCGACCAGCGCGGCGATGGCTTGCGCGTGCTCGCGACCGATCGTGTCGCCGGCGAGCGCCGGCTCGATGCGCGCCGCGCCGACGACGCGATCGCCGCTGCCGAGCGGCACGACCCACGCGTCGAGCCCCGGCCATCGCCCGGTGCCTGGCCCGAGCACCGCGGCCTCGGCGATGCAGCAGCGCAGCGCCCGCAGCGCGTCCTCGCCGACGTCGGCGCCGGGCGCGATCGCGCCGTCGACCGACGTGACGACGACGACCGGGCCGGCAAACCGCTGCAGCAGCGCGCGGCGCGCGATCTCGACCGCCTCGGCTTCGCTGTTCGCGGCGGCGAGCTCGATCGCGAGGCTGCGCAACTGGCTCGCGCGCGATTCGCTTTCGCGCGCCGCCACCGACTCGCGCTTGAGCGCGTCGGCCAGGTAGCTGACGAGCAGCGCGACGGCGAGCATCGCCGCCAGCGCGATCAGGTGCTCGCGATGCTCGACCTCCAGCGTGTAGCGCGGCGGCACGAAGAAGAAGTTCAGCGCGACGACGGCGCCGATGGCGGCGCCGACCGCCACCAGCCGCGGCAGCAGGTACGACGCCGCGACGACGGCGAGCAGGTAGATCATCGCCTGGCTCATCAGCGAGATCGTGCGGTCGAGCAACGCGCAGGCGGCCGTCGCCGTCGCCAGCAGCGCGAGGCCCACGCCGGCGCTTCGCCACATCGGCGATCGATCTGCGTCGCTCGACGTCATCATCGGCCGAGCGTAGCAGCGCGCGTGTCAGGAAAGCATCAGGAACGAGGCGAGGCAGCGCGCTTGCCCCTATCCTTGGCCGATGCTGCGCCAATCGGCCTCCGCCCTCGCGATCGACACCGTCGGCCGCGGCCTGTTCGAGATCACCCGGCCGGTCGTCGCCTGGGTCGCCGAGCTCGGCGCGACGAGCGGGCTGGTGACGCTCTTCATCCGCCACACGTCGGCCAGCCTGCTGGTCCAGGAGAACGCGGCGCCCGAGGTGCGCGCCGATCTCGATCGCTTCTTCGCGCGCCTGGTCGCCGACGGCGATCCGATCTTTCGCCATCGCGACGAAGGCTTCGACGACATGCCGGCGCACGTGCGCTCGGCGCTCACCGCCGTTCAGCTGTCGATCCCGGTCGCCGACGGCCGCCTCGCGCTCGGCGCCTGGCAGGGCATCTACGTCTGGGAGCACCGCCTGAAACCCCACCGGCGCGACATCGCGATGCATTTCATCGGCGAGTGAGGTCGGGGTGGCGACGAGCGAGACAAAGCGACCGCGAGCCCCCCCGCGCAAGAAGAGCGCGGCGGCGGCACCTTCCGCGCTGAAGATTCCCGCCGGCAAGGACGCGCTGGTCGCGATCGGCTCGCGCGAGGTCAAGCTCACCAACCTCGACAAGCCGTTCTGGCCCGCGCTCGGGATCGCCAAGCGCGACCTGCTCCAGTACTACGCCGACGTCTCGCCCGTCCTCCTGCCGCACCTCGCCGACCGCGCGATGGTGATGAAGCGCTATCCCGACGGTGCCGAGGGCGAGCCGTTCTTCATGAAGCGCGCGCCGTCGCCGCGTCCCGAGTGGATCGAGACGTGCCCGATCACGCACGGCTCGGGCAGCGTCATCGATTTTCCGATCGTGCAGGACCTCGCGTCGCTGCTCTGGCTCGTCAACCTCGGCTGCATCGACCTCAACCCGTGGTACGCGCGCTGCGACGACGTCGACCGCCCCGACTACCTCCACTTCGACCTCGACCCGGTGCCCGAGGCGACCTACGCCGCGGTCGTCGAGACGGCGCAGCTCGTTCGCGCCGGGCTCGAGGGCCTCGGCATGGCGCCGATCGTCAAGACGACGGGATCCAAGGGACTGCACGTCTACGTCGCGATCGTTCGCGGGCCGACCCAGAAGCAGGTGTGGAGCTTCGCCAAGCGCTTCGCGTTCGACCTGGCCGCCCTGCGGCCCGACGTGATCACCGCCGAGTACCGGATCGCCAAGCGGCCCGCCGGCCGCGTCCTCGTCGATTACAACCAGAACGCCTGGGGCCGCACCCTGGCGTCGGCCTACTCGCCGCGGCCGCGGCCGCTCGCGACGGTGTCGGCGCCGATCACGTGGGGCGAGCTCGACGCCGGCGCGCGGATCGAGGACTTCGACCTCTTCAACATGCCGGCGCGGATCGCCGCGGTCGGCGATCTGTGGTCTCCGCTGCTCGCGCCGGCCGGGCGCTTCGACCTGGCGCCGTTGCTGCAAGCCGTCCGCTGAGCGCGATCTATCCGACGGCGATCGCGTCGCGCCCGAGCAGCTCGTTCAGCCGGGCGAGGAGCTTCTCGAACTCGACCGGCTTGACCAGGTGCTCGTCGAAGCCGGCGTCGAGCGCACGCCGGCGATCGGGGCCGCGGCCGTAGCCGGTCAGCGCGATGAGCACCATCCCCTTCGTGCGCGGATCGGCGCGCAGCGCGCCGGCGAGCTCGTAGCCGTTCATCGTCGGCAAGCCGATGTCGAGGATCGCCGCCTGCGGCGAGAAGCGGTCGAGCAGGCGCAGCGCCGCTTCGCCGTCGGGCGCGGTCTCGACCTCGTGGCCCTCGAGGCGCAGGGCGAGGGCGAGCGACTGCGCGGCATCGTCGTTGTCGTCGACGACGAGCAGGCGCGCCGGCGCCGCGGCCACGGCGGTTGCGGCGACGCTCGGCGCGGGCGACGCCGCCGCCTCGACGATCGGCAGCGTCACCGTGAACCGCGCGCCGTGCCCCGGGCCGGCGCTCTCGACGGCGATCGTGCCGCCGTGCAGCTCGACCAGGTTCTTGGCGATCGCCAGGCCGAGGCCGAGACCGCCGCTCGCCCGCTGCATCGGCTGCTCGCCCTGGACGAAGCGCTCGAAGATGCGCGGCGCGAGCTCCGCCGGGATGCCCACGCCCTCGTTCTCGACGCACAGCAGCGCGGTGTCGCCTTGTCGGGCGATCACGATGCCGATGCGCTGGTCGGAGGCGGAGAACTTGACCGCGTTGGTGATCAGGTTGCAGATCACCTGGGTGAGGCGGATCGGGTCGCCGTTGACCCAGACCGGCGACGTCGTTCCGGTCACCTCGGGAGGCCGGCGCCTGCCGTGCAGCGCCGGCGCGGTGAGCTCCAGGGCGCGCGCGACGACGTCGCGCAGGTCGAGGCGTTCGCGGCGCAGCTCGATCTTGCCCGACGTGATGCGCGCGACGTCGAGCAGGTCGTCGACCATGCGCGAGAGGTGTGCGACCTGCCGCTCGATGATCAGGCGCTCGCGCCCTTCGCCGGCGCCGTCGCGCCGCGCCATGACCTCGAGCGAGGTGACGATCGGCGCGAGCGGGTTGCGCAGCTCGTGGCCGAGCATGGCGAGGAACTCGTCCTTGGCGCGATTGGCGACTTCGGCGTCGCGCAGCGCGTCGCGCGACTCGCCGAACAGGCGCACGTTGTCGAGCGCCAGCGCCGCGCGTTGCGCCAGCTCGCCGATGAGGGCGCCGTCTTCCGGGCCGAAGCGTCGCTTCGACTCCGCCTGCAACGCGCACATCGCGCCGATGGTTCGACCCCGCGCGACCAGGGGAACCACGCACGCCGCGCCGATGCCGAAGCCTTCGACGAAGGAACGAAAGGACGGGTCGGTGAACTTCTCGACGTCGCCCGGCTCGAGGTTGGCGAAGAACGTCTTGCCGGTGGCGACCGCCCATGAAAACGATCCCGGCGAGTCCGGCGTCGACACGTTGCGGCTCACGAACGCGAGCATCTCGGCCTCGCGCGCAGGATCGACGTGGTGGGTGAGCTTCCTCTGCAGCTCGCCGTTCTTGTCGAGGAGGTCGATGCGGCAGATGTCGGCGATGCCCGGCACGATGACCGAGGCGATCGCCTTCAGCGTCGTCTCCTCCTCGAGCGAGCGCGACAGCAGCGCGCCGGCGCTGACGAGCTGCTGCAACCGCGCCTGCGCGCGCTCGGCAGTCGCGCGCGCCTCGCGCTCGGCATCGAGCAGCTGCTCGCGCTCGGCCTCGCCGCGGGCCCGCTGCGCGGCGGCGGCGACGAGCGCCTGGGAGACCGCCTCGATCTCGATCAGGCCGGCCTCCGCATCCTCGACCGGGGCGCCCCGACCGAGCGCGGCGGCGGCGTCGCGCAGGCGCGCGATGGGCGCCGCGATGCTGCCCGACAGAAGCCAGGCGGCGGCGGTGCCGAGCGCGAGCGAGAGCAGGATGCCGCCGCCATAGGCCAGCGCCGAGTCGCGCAACGCGGCGGCCTCGACGCTCGACGGCACGCCGAGCGCAACCACCCACTGCGCCGAGCGAACGCGGGCGAGCGCGGTGTGCACCTGCTCCCCCTCGATCGTCGTCGACGGACCGACCGACTCGCCTTTCTCCCCCAGCGACACCATCAGCGCCCGCAGCGACGGCGACGGCGCGGTGCCGAGATAGCGCTCGTGCTCGCGCGATCGCGCGACGCGGACACCGTTCGAATCGAACACCGAGACGATCCAGTCGTCGGGCACGCGCTGCGCGTTGACGACGCGCAGGATCGCCTCGGGGCGCACCACCGCCGAGAGCACGTAGCGCAGCTCGCCATCGTGCTCGATCGGAACCCGCACGGGGATGCCGGGGTTGCCCGTCGGCCCGCGCGTCAGCGGGCCGACGACTGCCGCGTGAGTCCGCGCCACTTCCGCGATGCTGCCGGGCTCGGTGACCTTGGGGGGCGGCGTCCCGACCGGCGTGGCGGTACTGAACAGCGGCAGGCCCGACGGCGAGGCGAGCAGCACGGCGCGCCATTCCGGCCGCTCGGCGAGGACGCGCCGGGCCGACTCGCGCGCGTGGACCACGTCGATGTCCCGCGCCGAACTGAGCGGCTCCGTGAGCGCGAGCGACTGCAGCGCCGAGATCGTCAGGCGCAGCTCGGTGTCGACCGCGGTGGCCAGGGCGCGCGCGAGGTCGAGCGAGGACTTCTCGGTCTGCTGCCGCTGCTGCTCGAGCAATGCCCTGAGCGCGATGCCGGACATCAGCGCCAGCGGCAGGATGGCCACGGCGGCGAGCAGCAGCAGGCGCCGGCGAAGGGGGACTGGAGACGTCGGCATTCCGCAAATCAGCCGGCGCCGTTTCGGGCGTGGCAGGAACCGCGGTTCAAGAGAGCGCTCTGCACGACGGCCATTCTGATGGCTTTGCCGCGCACGACTCCAATCCCGACCGTCGCCGACCCGCCGTGCGCGGGCGCCGCGTCAGCCGCGCGTCAGGCGCAGGCCGGCGTCGAGCAGCAGGACCTCTCCGGTGGTCTTGGCAGCCTTGACGCCGAGGAACCACGCCGCCTCGGCGACGTCTTCCGGCGTGATCACCGCGTCGAGCGCGGCGCGGGCGCGGTAGCTCTCGACCGTCGCGGCGTAGCGCTCGGCGCCGAGACCGATCTGCAGCCACGGCGTCTCGACCAGCCCGGGGGCGATCGCGTTGACGCGGATCGCCGGGCCGAGCGAGCGCGCCAGGCCGATGGTGAGCGCGTTGAGCGCGCCCTTGCTCGCCATGTAGGCGAGCGACGAGCCGGTGCCCATCAGCGACGCGATCGACGAGACGTTGACGATCGCCGACCCGGGCCGGCGGCCGAGCAGCGGCGCGAACGCGCGAACCATCTGGAAGGCGCCGATGACGTTGACGGCGTAGATGCGCTGGAAGTCGTCGGCGTCGAGGCCGTCGAGGTCCTTGGCGGCGACGAACTTGGTCGTCCCGGCGTTGTTGACGAGGACGTCGGCGCGGCCGAAGCGCGCCTCGACCAGGCCGGCCAGGCGACGGCAGTCGGCGTCGGCGGCGATGTCGGCGCGGACGACGAGCACCTCGGCGCCGAGCGTGCGGCACTCGGCCGCGACGGCCTCGGCGGGTGCCGACTCGCGCGAGTAGTTGACGACGACGTTCCAGCCCTCTCGCGCGAACAGCTTCACCGTCGCCGCGCCGATCCCCGACGACGAACCGGTGACGACGCAGACCTTGCGCTCTTCGACCACGACTTGCTCCCCGCGGCCGCAGCCGCCGTCTTGAGATGCCTTCGCGCGCTCCGCGCGCCGTCAGCCGGGTCCGGCCGGACGGCGCGCGTCGGCGATCTGCTTGCGCCGGACCTCGCCCTGGCGCGTGAACATCCAGCCGGGATATTCCGACGGCAGCTTGCTCACGTCGCCGAGTCGCGCGAGCTCGCCGGCGTCGAGCGCGACGCGGGTCGCGCCGATGTTGTCGGCGAGCTGCTCGGGCCGCTTCGCGCCGATGATCACGCTCGTCACCGCCGGCTGGTGCAGCAGCCACGCCAGCGCGATCTGCGCGACGGAGACGCCGCGCGCCGTGGCGATCTCGCGCATGACGTCGATCGCGTCGTAGGCGCGCTCCTTGTCGAGCGGCGGGAAGTCGAACGCGGTGCGCCGGCTGCCGGCCTCGGCTTGCTGGTCGCGCGCGTACTTGCCGCTCAGGAAACCGCCGGCGAGCGGGCTCCAGACCATCAGGCCGAGGCCTTCGCTCTGCAGCATCGGCACCAGCTCGCGCTCGACGTCGCGGCCGGCGATCGTGTAGTAGGCCTGCAGGCTCTCGAACCGTGCCAGGCCGAGCCGCTCCGAGATCCCGAGCGCCTTGACGATCTGCCAGGCCGCCCAGTTCGAGACGCCGACGTAGCGCACGTG
>DATIDZ010000468.1:0-2353 GCA_035456045.1 Caldimonas sp. | reverse complement strand
TTCGTCGACGCCGAGCTTGTCGTTCTTCAGGAGCGCGATCGCCGCCGCGGCGACCTCGCGCAGGTTGTGGCTCGGGATCTCGGTCGCGAGGCCGACGGCGATGCCGCTCGCGCCGTTCAGCAGCACGAACGGCAGCCGCGCCGGCAGCAGGCGCGGCTCCTCGGTCGAGCCGTCGTAATTCGGGATGAAGTCGACCGTGCCCTCGTCGATCTCGTCGAGCAGGAGGCGCGCGATCGGCGCGAGGCGCGCCTCGGTGTAGCGCATCGCCGCCGCGCCGTCGCCATCGCGCGAGCCGAAGTTGCCCTGGCCGTCGATCAGCGGATAGCGCAGCGCGAAGTCCTGCGCCATGCGGACGAGCGCGTCGTAAGCCGCCTGGTCGCCGTGCGGATGAAAGCGCCCGAGGACGTCGCCGACGACGCGCGCGCTCTTGACCGCCTTGGGCCCGGCGCCGGTCGTGAACACCAGCCCCATGCGCGCCATCGCATAGAGGATGCGGCGCTGCACCGGCTTCTGCCCGTCGGCGACGTCGGGGAGCGCGCGCCCCTTGACGACCGAGAGCGCGTACTCGAGATAGGCGCGCTCGGCGTACTCGCCCAGGGCGACGACGCCGTCGGCGGACGCCGAGGGCACGGGATCGAAGAGGTCGGCAGTCAACGGAGGGAAGTGCGTGAGGAGCCGCCGGCAGGGCGGAGGCAGCAGGAGGGCGCGGCCAAATTCTCGCCGATGACCCGGGCCGCCTTCGGGCCACAATTCCGGAGCCACGCCGAGTGCCGCGCTTCGCGGCGGGCGCGCCACAAGGAACGTCTCCATGAAACTTGCTCTCGTCGGCTCCCGCTACTTCGGCGCCACGGTGTTCGACGCCTTGCGCAAGGAAGCCGGCGTCGAGTTCACGACCATCGTCGTGCCCGCGCTCGACGACCGGCTCGCCGCCGCGGCGCACGCGGCCGGCGTTCCGGTCCACGTGCTCGTCGACAAGAAGATCGTTCCGGGCGACGCGATCCCCCAGGGCGCCGACCTCATCGTCGCCGCCCACACGCACGCCCGCGTCAGCAACGAGGCGCTCGCGCGATCGCGCCTGGGCGGCATCGGCTACCACCCGTCGCTGCTGCCGCGCCACCGCGGCATCGCGGCGGTCGAATGGACGATCCTGGAGGGCGACGCGATCGCGGGCGGCTCGGTCTACCACCTCGCCGACGGCTGGGACGCCGGCGCGATCGCCGCGCAGGACTGGTGCTTCGTGGCGCGCGGCGAAACGGCGCGCGAGCTCTGGGAGCGGGCGCTGGCGCCGATGGGTCTCGATCTGCTCGCCCGCGTCGTGCGCCATGCGCGCGACCAGGGCACCCTGCCCGCGCAAGCGCAGGATCAGCGCTTCGCGACGCGCGCGCCGATGATCCGGCGCCCGGTGGTCGTCGCGGATGCCGCCAAATCCTCACCGACGACGCCGCTCATCGTCACCCTCATCGGCCCCGACCGGCCCGGCATCGTGCGCCTGCTGGCGGACCGCGCGCAGCGGCACGGCGCCAGCTGGACGGTGGGCCAGATGTCGCGGCTCGCCGGCGAATTCGCCGGCATGGTCCACTTCGAGGTGCCGCCGGACAACGTCGACGCCCTCGCCGACACGCTGCGCGGCCTCGAATCGTCGGGCCTGCACGTGGCGATCGCGAGGAGCCAGAACGGCCAGGCGCCCGCGGGCCTGCGCGGCGTCTCGCTCGAGCTCTCGGGCGACGACCGCATCGGCATCGTCAGCAAGCTGAGCCACATCCTGGCGCAGCGCGGCGTGAGCATCGAGCACATCCAGACCGACCTCGGCCCCGACGCGGCCGGGCGGCGCATCTTCCGGGTGTCCGCGCACCTGCTCGTGCCTCAGGCGCTGTCCAACGAGGACCTGCAGCAGTCGCTCGCGGCGCTCGCCCAGGAGATGCTGGTCGACATCGCGATCGACGATCGCCGCGCGTCGCCGCGAGCGCCGGAGCGCGCCGCGAGCGCCTAGCCGGCGCGACCGCACGACCGCAAGATCAACGCGACAGCACGATCAGCGCGATCAGCGCGATCAGCGCGGGAAACGCTCGCGCAGCTTCAGCTTCCAGAACTTGCCGGTCGACGTGCGCGGCACGCCGTCGATCACCTCGTAGCGGTCGGGCAGCTGCCACTTCGCGAAGCCGTGCGCGAGCAGGTGCTTGCCGAGCACGTCGGCCGTCTCGGCGGGCGCGATGGCAGCGCCCTGCTTCCACACGATGCACGCCAGCGGCCGCTCGCTCCACTTCGGGTCGGGAATCGCGATCACCGCCGCCTCGGCGATCGCCGGATGCGCCATCAGCGCGTTCTCGAGATCGACCGACGAGATCCATTCGCC
>DATIDZ010000467.1:0-8818 GCA_035456045.1 Caldimonas sp. | reverse complement strand
CACCTCGCGCGATCGTCGGCGTCGCTGTCGAACAGGCCGGGCGGCCCCGGCGGCTGCGCGTCCTCGATCGCCAGCATGCGGCGCTTCGTCGCGGCGCCCCCCGGCGCCGAGAAGCCGCCGAGCCCACCGCCGGTCGCCACGACGCGATGGCACGGCACGACGATGGGCATCGCGTTGCGCCCCAGCGACTGGCCGACCGCGCGCGCGGTCGCATCGGGACCGACGCGCGCCGCGACGTCGCCGTACGTGAGAACGCGGCCCGGCGCGATCGTCCGCGTCACCGCATAGACGCGGCGGTCGAAGTCGTCGAGGCCGGCAGTGTCGAGCGGAACGTCGCGGAGATCGACGCGCTCGCCGGCGAGAAGACGAGCGATCGCGTCGACGGCTTCGGCGGCCGCGCCGGAGGGCCGGCTCTCGCCTGCGCCGGCGCAACGCCGCGCCACCTTGCGTCGCAACGCCACCGGATCCGCGTCGGCCAGCCAGACGTTCGTCAGCCCGATGTCGTTCCAGGCGACCGCGCAGGTGCCGAGCGCGGTCTCGAAAAGCGCGAAGAAGCGGGGTGACGCCATCGGTCGATGGTACGGCGCGACCCTCGGCGCCGCTGGGGCCCGGTTGCCGAAGCGTGCGCCGTCAACGAGTTGGCGCCTCCGCCCGAAAGCTGGGCCGGCGGCACGGCGGCGCCGGCCCTCGCCCACGACAATGGGCGGTGCTCGGTCTCCTTCCTTCCCGCCCGCCTCGCCTCAGCTGCGGCATCGTCGTGCTGCTCGACTCGCGCGAGCTCCTGCTCTGCCACGTCACCGGACAGCGCCACTGGGACCTGCCCAAGGGCGGCATCCACGCCGGCGAGACGCCGATCGATGCGGCGCTGCGCGAGACGCACGAGGAGACCGGCCTGCGTCTGGGCGCCGACGCGCTGCTCGACATCGGCCGCCATGCGTACACCGGCAAGAAGGACCTGCACCTGTTCGCGTCCCTGTCGCGTCGCATCGACCCGCGCGAGCTGCACTGCCCGAGCACCTTCGTCGATCGACTCTCGGGTCGGGCGCGCCCGGAGATGGACGCCTTCGGCTGGTTCGGCTTCGATCGCATCGAGGGCCTGTGCACGCCCAAGCTGGCGGCGCTGCTGACGCGCCGGCTCGATCTGGCGAGCATCGTCGAGCGGCTCGATCAGGCGCGTCGCCAGCCGCTTGCGGCGTAGCCGCGCGAAGCCGGCGCTGACTTGCACCAGCAACCCGGCGCTGACTTGCGCTAGCGCGACAGCGCGAGCTTGAGGCCGAAGCCGATCATGAAGACGCCGGCGGCGCGGGCGAAGAACCGGCCGATGCGCGGGTCGGCACGCAGGCGCTCGGCCAGCCGGTGCGTGAGCAGGGTGACGACCAGGCCGTAGAGGAAGGTGAGCGCGGCGATCGTCGCCGCCATGGCCGCGAACGTGGCGATCCCGGCCGGCCGTGCCGGATCGACGAAGAGCGGGAAGAACGCCATGTAGAACACGATCGCCTTCGGGTTGAGCAGGGTGATCGCGAACGCCTGGCGAAAGTACTGGCCGGCGCGGATCGTCAGCACCTGTGCGTCGCCCGGCTTGGCGAGCAGCATCCGCAGGCCGAGCCAGGCGAGGTAGCCGGCGCCGACCCACTGGATGCCGCGAAACGCCGGCGGGTAGGCGGCGAGCACCGCGGCGACGCCGGCCACGGCCAGCCACATCAGCACCTGGTCACCGGCGATGACGCCCAGCGTCGCCGCGAGGCCGCCGCGCACGCCGCCCTTGCCGGTCGAGGTGATGAGGGCGAGGTTGCCGGGACCCGGAATCATCAGGAAGACGATCACGGCGATCAGGAACGAGGGGTAGTCGGCGATGGCGAACATGGCGCATGCGGGGTCGAACGGAGGCGCGATTGTCGTTCCCCTGGCGACGCCGACAATGGCGCTTCACCTTCGCTGCGTCATGCCTACTCTCGTTGCCGCCCCACCCGCGACCGTCGGTGGTCGCGAACCGATCGTCGAGTTCCTCGACGAGACGCGTTCGGCGATCGCGAGCGGCGCGTTCGGCTCGCTCGTGCTGTCGAAGCCGCGTCTGGCGCGCGAAGGGCCGAGCGCCGTCCGCGTTCGCCTGATCGCGCTGAAGGGCGCACCGGCGCTCTCGTTCGTCGCGAGCCATGCGACGCGCGACGTCACGCGCAACGTCGGCGTCGACGAGGGCCTCGCCGAGATCGCCGCATCGCTCGGGCCCGACCACGGATCGGCCTTCGCGCACGCGACGCTGCATGCCGCCGGCTCGGACACGCAGCTGATGGTCAGCAGGAAGGGCAAGGCGACGTTGCGACGGCACCGCCCCGCGCCGACCGACAGCGCGCAAGCCGGCCACGAGGGTCCGGCGCCGCACGACCGCGCCCGCGCGCGCCGCCTGCCGCTCGACCTGCCGTTCCTCCACGAGCTGGGCCTGATCGATGCGAGCCAGCGGCTGGTCCCCGCGATGGCACGCAAGTGGCGCCAGATCGACAAGTTCCTCGAGGTCCTCGACCACGCGCTCGACGCGCTGTCCGAGGCCACCTGCGGCGGACCCACGGTGCCGATCCGCGTCGTCGACTACGGCGCCGGCAAGGGCTACCTCACGTTCGCCGTTCACGAGCACCTTCGCCGTCGCTTCGGTGTCGTGCCCGAGGTGACCGGCGTCGAGCTGCGCGCCGACCTCGTCGCGTTGTGCAACGGCGTCGCCGAGCGCGCCGGCTGCATGGGGCTGCGCTTCGTCGCAGGCGATCTGCGCACCTTTGCGCCTCGCGCGGTCGACGTCATGATCGCGCTGCACGCGTGCGACACCGCGACCGACCATGCGCTCGACCTCGGCGTGCGTGCCGGCGCGAAGATCCTCGTCTGCTCGCCGTGCTGTCACAAGGAGCTGCGCCCGCAGCTTGCAAGACCGCGCCTGCTCTCGGGGTTGCTCCGCCACGGCATCCACCTCGGCCAGGAGGCGGAGATGGTGACCGACAGCATGCGCGCCCTGCTGCTCGAGACCTGCGGCTACGACGCGCAGGTGTTCGAGTTCGTCTCGCTCGAGCACACGAGCAAGAACAAGATGATCTTGGCACGGCGGCGCGGTCCCGGCGGCGACGTTGCCGAGCGTGCACGCGGCGAGCTCGCCGACCTCAAGGCGTTCTACGGCGTGCGCGAGCAACGCCTCGAGTCGCTGCTGCTCGGCCGTGCGTCGGCCGACGCCGACGCTCAGGCCTGCCAGACACCGTAGCCGGCTTCGCGCAAGGCGATGCCGAGCTCGACCTCCATCTCGCGAGCGGCGTCGTACGGCATCGGGTTGTAGACCTCGTAGAGCGCCGGCAGCAGGCGCACGCCGTACTCGCGCACGAAGCGGTTCGCCTGCACGCCGGCCATGTGGCGATCGAAGCGCAGGTCGGGATCGAGGCCGGTCATGCCGACGTAGACGAACGGTCGGCCGAGCCGGTAATCGGGATTGGCACGGCGAAAGCCCGCGACGTTCCAGACGCGGTCGGAGAGCTCGACGACGTAGACGCTGTAGTGGTGCGAGCGCGGCCGCCGCGCCGCCGCATTCACCGCTGCCGTTCCCCGCCTAGGTGCAGGGGACGATCCGGAACTCGACGCGACGGTCGAGCGCGTCGACGGCGTTGTCGGTGCCGCTGCCGACGATGTTCTGGCGAAATCCCATCCCGCTCGTCTTGGTCTTGGCGGCGAGCGAGGGCGCGTCGGCGACGAGGCGCTCGCGGATGAAGTTGGCGCGCTGCAGCGAGAGCGCATCGTTCGCCGGCTCGGAGCCCGTCCGGCTGGTGTGGCCCACGATGTTCATGCAGACCCGCGCGCCGGTGCTCTCACGCGCGATCTGGCGCAGCCACATGGGATAGGCGCCGCTCACCTTCGGGTCCGACCAGAACTGGGTGCTGCCGGGATTGAACAGGAACTTCACGCCGAGCTCGTTGTACGCGATGCCGAGCGCGACGACGCGGCCGAAGGCCTGCTCGGCCTCGGCGGTACGGCCGAGCTTGGCGCTCGCCAGGTAGATGCCGTTGACGATGCGCAGCTGCTCGCCGGTCGGCATCGCCAGGGCGCTGCGATAGCGGCCGAGGGCCTCGACGTAGCGCTCCTGGTTGTAGAGCGAGGTCGCCTCGTTGATCAGCGTCGCCTCGGCGATCCGCTCGAGATAGAACGCATCGCCGCGCTGGCCGGGCGGCGTCGCCGACGTGCGCGCGTAGCCTTCGATCACCTTGTCCTTCACCAGCACCGGGCTGTCGCGGTAGTAGGCCAGCGGCGTGTGGTCGAGACCGTCGTCGCGCGCGAGCGCCGAGGCCTGTGCCGCGACCACGCCGGTCTTCACGTCGGTGAGCGCGAGCTGGATCTGCAAGGCACGCCGCTTGGTCGTGCCGTCGCCCTCCACCCGCGTCATGGTTCCGGTCAGGAGGTACTGCGCCTTGCTCAGGTTGGTGGACTGGAACGGCAGGATCTCGAACAGGTCGCCCTTGCCGATCAGCCGTTCGCTCACGCGTGTTTCCAGCAAGGTCGTCGCCGCCGTCTGCTGGCCGGTCGCGGCGTCGAGCATCGGATCGAGGACGACGGTCCGCCGGGCGAGCTTGGCGAGAAACGCGGGGCCCTTCTGGACCTGGCTGACGAGGCCATCGGTCGCTTGCGCGACGGCCTGCTCGAACGGCATCTCGCCGACGCTCGTCGCTTGCGGCGCCGCGCAGGCGGCAGCGAGGACCGCCGCGATCACGCCGGCGCAGGCAGCTGCAGCACGACGCAGGCAGGGCAGCACCGTCATCGACATTCCCTCTTCAGGTAGGCCGCCTCGGTCGCGGTGAGCGGCTCGAGCGAGGCCTTTTGCAGAATATCACTGCACCGCGAGCTGACCACCGGCGGGTGCGGGGGCGCGGGCTTCACCGCGGTCGCGTTGTCGACACGCCCGAGCGCCGGCGACTCGCGGCGCGGACGCGGCGTCCGCAGCGGGGCCGTCGTGACGGCGGAAGGGGCGTCGCGATCGGCCGGCGGCGCTTCGGCGAGCGGCTGTTCGGAGGGCCGCTCGACAGGCCGCTGCGCGGGGGCCTCGACGGGCAGCTGCGGCGCGGCGCCGGCGGTGGCGTCCGACGCGGGCGGCTCGACAGCCCGGGGCGACTCGCTGACAACGGCCGCGGCGGGAGCGCTGGCGGCGGGCGGCAGCGAGGTCGCAGCAACGGACGAGGCGGGCTGCGCCGTGACGGCCGACGCGGCGGGGCCCGCGCTCCCCGCCGCGGGCCCGCGCTGCTGCAGCCACGCGAACATCCCGACCGTCGCGATCACCGCGACGACGGCGGAGCCGATGAGCACCGTCGCGGCCGGATTGCGAGCGGCCGGGATCGCGGGGTCGGTCGACGGCCGCCTCGGCGTCGGCGCGATCGGCGGCGTCGTCGCAAGAGCGGCAGACGACCCCGTCGTCGCCGGCGGCAGCGACGGTGCGGTGCTCGCCATGAACCCGCTCGAGGTCGCTGCGATGGACGGCTCGCTCGCCGTCGGCCGATCGATCTCCGTCGGCGCTTCGCCCCACGCCAGCGCTTCGCCCGAGGGCGCCATCTCGCTCGAGGGCGCTTCGCTCGACCGCGCGTCGGCACCGTCCGGCACCGTCGCCGCGGCGGTGCGCGTCGCCGTGGGTTCGAACCGCGGCGACAGGTCATCGGGTGCAAATGCCGACGGCGTTGTCAGCGCGCCGGGCGCCGTCGCGTACGGCGTGAACGCCGAGTCGCGCGCATCGTCGCCCGACCGCGCCGGCAAGCCGGCGTCGAGCAGGGCTCGAAACTCGCGCTCGGTCTGCGGCCGGTCGGCGGGCCGCACCGCCAGCGCAGCGTCGATCGCGCGCAGGAACGCGTCGCTGTAGCGACCGGCGGCCCGCACGGCGAGCGGCTCGACGCGGTCGTCCATCAGCCGCTCTACCGACGAGGTTGGCGTCTTGCCGGCGATCGCGTAGTAGACGACGCAGGCGAGCGCGTACAGGTCCGTCCAGGCGCCCTGCGCCATGGTCGCGACCTCGCCGTACTGCTCGATCGGCGCGTAGCCCGGCTTGAGCACGACGGTGATGGCATGCGTCATGTCGCCGATGACGCGTCGTGCCGCGCCGAAATCGAGCAGCAGCGGCCCGCGCGGCGTGAGCAGGATGTTGTCGGGCGAGATGTCGCGGTGGTAGCACTGCGATGCGTGCATGACGGCGAGCGCGTCGAGAAGCGGCTTCAGCCAGGCGCGCAGCTCGTCCTCGGTCGGCGGGCGGCCGAGCTCGGCGAGGGCGGCCTTCAGCGTCGGCCCCTCGTAGTACGGCATCACCATGTATGCGGTGCCGTTCTCTTCCCAGAACCGGTAGACCTTGACCAGCGACGGATGATCGAAGCGGGCGAGCAGTCGTGCTTCGTTGACGAAGCTCTTCAGGCCGGCTCGGAAGGTGTCGAGGTGGCGCTCCGACTTGACGACGATCGCCGACGACCCGTTCACGCGCGCCGCCATCGACGCCGGCATGTACTCCTTGATCGCGACCTTGCGCTGCAGCGAGTGGTCCCAGGCGAGGTAGACGATGCCGAAGCCGCCTTCGCCGATCAGGCCGGTGATTTCGTAATCGCGCAGCCGCGTTCCGAGCGGCAGCGTGTGGCCGGGTTGCAGCTCGGCCGCGGCGCGGCCGCGACGGCGCTCCGCATGGATCCCGGTCTCGGCGTCGTCGCGCGCGCCCGAACGCGCCGCGCCGGGCGGTGGGCCGCTGAGCGTCTTCTCGTCGTCGGGGTCGTCGGCAGTGCTCATCGCAGTTGCCGCATTTTCAGCCCGACGTCAGTGGCAGGGAACGACCTTGAATTCCACGCGGCGATCGAGGACGTCGAAACCGTTGTCGGTGCCGCTGCCCACGATGTTCTCGCGAAAGCCCATGCCCTGCGCGGTGCTGCGGGGGCCGAGCTCGGGCGCTTCCTGCGCGAGGCGCTGGCGCACGTACTGGGCCCGCTTCAGCGAGAGCGCGTCGTTGACGGGCCCCGGGCCGCTCCGGCTGGTGTGGCCGATGATCGCGACGCAGTTCTTGGTGTTGACCGCTTCGCGCGCGATCTGGCGCAGCCACATGCCGTAGGCGCCGCTGATCTTGGGGTCGGACCAGAACTCGACGCTGCCCGGATTGAAGAGGAACTTCACGCCGAGCTCGTTGTAGGCCATGCCGAGGGCGACGATCCGGCCGAACGCCTGCTCCGCCTCCGCCACCTGGCCGAGCTTCATGCTGGCCAGGTAGATGCCGCTCTGCACGCGCAGCTGCTCGCCCTGCGGGGTCGACAGCGCGGTGCGATAGGTCCCGAGCGCGTCCTGGTACTTCTCGGCGTTGTAGAGCGAGGTCGCTTCGTTGATGACGCTGGCGGCGCCGATCCGCTCGAGGTAGTAGGCGTCGCCGCGCTGGCCGACGGGCGTCGCCGCGGTCTTGGCGTAGCCCTCGACGGCCTTGTCGCGGATCAGCACGGGGCTGTCGCGGTAGTAGCGCGACGGCGTGCTGTCGAGGTTCTCCTCGATCGCCTGCGCCGACGCCTGGGCGACGACCAGGCCCGTCTTCAGGTCGATCAGCGCCAGGTCGAGGCGCACCGTCGGCCTGGCGATGGGCGCGGTGGGCACCTTCGACATGGTGCCCGCGAGCAGGTACTGGGCGCGCGAGAGGTTGGCGGCCTGGAACGGCAGGAACTGGAACTGCGGATAGAGATTGCCGATGCGCTGTGTGACGCGGCGCTCGAACAACGCGGTCGTCTCGGTCTGCTGGCCGGTGATGGTGTCGAGCATCGGGTCGATCACGACGACGCGCTTGGGCTGCTTCGGGTCAGGCTTGGCGAACTTCGATTCGAAGCGCGCGAGGAACACCGGGAGCTTGCCGGTCTGGGCCACGAGGTTGTCGGTGGCTTCGGCGAGGGCCTTCTCGAAGGTCTGCGGTTCCGACGACGAGCAGGCGCCGAGCGCGACGACCAGGCCGAAGGCGAGCGCCGTCCACCACACGCTCGCCCAGGAGAGCCAGCGGCTGCGGCAGGCGCTCACTTGCACTCCCGCTTGAAGAAGTCGGTCTCGGCCGCCGTGATCTTCTCGAGCGAGGCCTTCTGCAGGATCTCGGTGCAGCGCGCCTGGCGCTGTTCCGGCGAGGTCGCGACCAGCAGCGGTGCCGGTGCCGGCGCCGCGACCGGCGCGCGCACGACGATCGGCGCAGGCGCGGCGACGCGTGCGGCGGTGGCTGCCGGCGCGGAGGGCGTGCGTGCGGCGACCGCCGCGGTCGGCCCGGGCGCGGCTTTCGACGCGGCCGTCGCTGCGGGCGCGGCCAGCGGCGCCGCGGTCGTGTGGGCGAGCGCCGCAGCGGCAGGCGCTGGGGTCGTGGCCGTCGTCACCGCCGGAGGAGGGGCTGGCGCGAGGGCGCGCGTTCCCGGGTTCGCCGCCGCAGGAGTTGGCGTCGCGGGAGCCGCGGGTGCGGGAGCGCGGACCGTCGTGGCCGACGGCGGGGCGCTCACCGCCGCGCGGCCCGCGCTGCGCGAGGCGAACTGAAGCACCAGCGCCGTGATGCCGATCAGCGCGAAGGTGCCGGCGATGAGCCCGTAGAGCGCGCGCTTGCCGAGCAGCACGTGCGCCCCCGCGCTCTTCATCCACGACGGGGCTGCCGCGTCTCGGCTGTCGGCGCTCGCCCGCGCCGGCGTCGGCCGCGTCGGCGCCGCGGCGGGTCGGGCCTGCGGAGCGACGGTGGCCGCCGGCGTCGCAGCGACCGGTTCGGCGCCCGCGAGCAGCGGCCGGTCGGGAACGGTGACCTCGCGCGGCCCGTCGACGGCGGTGCCGAAGGGCTCCTGCATCA
>DATIDZ010000466.1:0-2865 GCA_035456045.1 Caldimonas sp. | reverse complement strand
GATCGACGGCGACGGGTCGCGCTCGCTCGGCTTCAGGACGAACGCGTTGCCGCAGGCGATCGCCATCGGGTACATCCACATCGGCACCATCACCGGGAAGTTGAACGGCGTGATGCCGGCGACGACGCCGAGCGGCTGGCGCATCGTCCAGTTGTCGATGCCGGTCGAGACCTGGTCGGTGTAGTCGCCCTTGAGCAGCTGCGGGATGCCGCACGCGAACTCGACGATGTCGATGCCGCGCGTGACTTCCCCCTGCGCGTCGCTGAAGACCTTGCCGTGCTCGGCGGTGAACATCGCGGCGAGCGCGTCGCGCTCGCGGTTGAGCAGGTTCAGGAACGACTGCATGACGCGCGCGCGGCGCAGCGGCGGCGTGTCGCCCCACGCCGGCTGCGCGGCCTTCGCCGCGGCGACCGCGGCGTCGACCTCGGCCGGCGCCGCGAGCGCGACGCGGCGAGCGACGGCGCCGGTCGCCGGATTGGTGACCGGCTGGCTGCGGCCGCTGGTCCCGGCGATGCGGCGGCCGGCGATGAAGTGGCCGATGTCGGCGGTGCTGGTGAAGCGTTCATTGGCGCCCATGGGCGGCTCTCCTCGGTCTGTCGGTGGGTTCAGCGGCGCCGGTCGGTCGGCGCCTTCGGCTCTTCGTCCAGCTGGATGCGCAGCGGCAGCGACGGCGTGCTGTGCAGCACCGTGTTGGGCGCATTCCACATCAGCAGCGCGATCTTGTTGACGATCGACCGCAGCGCGACCGTGTCGCCGGGCGTCCATTCGCGTCGCATCGGTTCCTCGCAGCACACCATGCCGTAGCACCGGTTGTTGAGGACGAACGCGGCGTCGAGCATCGAGACGACGTCGTTGGCGACGAGGTAGTTCTCGCGCATCGCTTGCAGCACCGGGTCGTTCATCGCGTCGACGCTGACGTACGTGGCGGTGTCGACGAGCGAATTGAAGTAGTCGATGTACTCGCTCTGGCGCAGACGGCGCTCCGAGGTGTCGAAGACGCCGTCGGCGGTCTTGGAGGCGAAGCAGAGGAGGGTCAGCTCGTCGTCGTGGCGGTCGAACTTCCACATGCTGACGCGGGCGCAACGCAGGCGCGCCAGGACGAGGTCGAGCACCGCGGATTGCGTCTCGGCACGCTCCGCCCGCTCGGCGTACAGGTCGCCGAGGAGGACTTGAAGGCGGGCCGAATCCTCGGCTTGCGACGTCATGCGAGCAAGTATCCGTCACCGATCGGCGCTGCGCTCGGGCGCGGCACAGCGAGCGCCGCTTGGCTATCCTGCGTCCTTTCGCCGCGAGGATCGCGATGCTGAGAGCCGACATCACCGCCGAGAGCCTGCACCGGCGCCAGGCGGACTGCCTGCCTGGCCGCTTCGGCCTCGTCGTCACGCGGATCGCCGAGGGTCGCCTCGACGCCGAGGTGACGATCGAGCCCTGGATGCTGGCGCCGAACGGCTATCTGCACGCCGCGAGCATCCTGCTCCTGGCCGACACGAGCGCCGGCTACGCGAGCTTTGCGCACCTGCCGGACCAAGCCAAGAACTTCACCACCATCGAGCTCAAGACCAACTTTCTCGGCACCACGCGCGAGGGCAAGATGCGTTGCGAATGCGTCGCCGAGCACCTCGGCCGGACGACGCACGTCTGGTCGGCGACGGTGTTCGGTCCCGACGAGAAGCGCATCGCGCTCTTTCGCTGCACGCAGCTGATCCTGTGGTGAAGCGGCCGGGCTCGCGGCAGGGAGGGCGAGGCGCCGACGCTGCCGGCGCGCCGCTCGGTGACCGCGAGATCGACGCGCTGCAGGCGCTCCTCGACACCGTGCCCGCGCCGCTCGAGCCGCTCGACGTCTCGTCGCTCGACGGATTCCTGTGCGGCGTCATCGTCCAGCCGACGGCGATCGCGCCGGGCCGGTGGCTGCGCTACGTCACCGACGTCGACGGCCGGGCCTTGCCGGCGGGCTTCGACGCGCGCCCGCTGCAGGCGCTCGTCCTGCGTCGCGAGGCCGAACTGCGCCGTGCCATCGGCCGGCGCGAGTGGTTCGATCCCTGGGTGTTCGAGCTCGACGAGGACACGGCGGCGGGCGCCGAGGGCGGCGCGGCGGGCAGCGACCCCGCCTACCCCTGGGTCGCGGGCTTCGCCGCCGCGCTCGAGACGTTCCCGGCCCTGCTCGGCGCCGACGAAGACGCGCTCACCGGCACGCTTGCGCTGCTGTACCGCCATCTCGACGCCGACGACCTCGAGGACGCCGACGCGCTGCTCGCCGAGATCGAGACGCTCGAGCCGCCGGTCGACCTCGGCGCGGCGGTCGAGGAGCTCGTCCGGGCGACGCTGCTGCTCGCCGACGTCGGCGCGCAGCTCTCGGCGCGCTGAGCCGTGTTCGCGCGTCAGATCGTCAGCGGATCGACGTCGATCGCCCAGCGGACGACGCGCTGCTGCGCGCCGCTGCGCGCGAGGTGGAGCGCATCCAGGTGGGGCAGCCAGGCCCGCAGCATCGCCTGCAGGCGCTGTCGCGACGCCGACTCGACCAGCATCTGCATGCGCTCGACGTCGGCGACGCGCGCGACCGCGAGCGGCACCGGCGCGTAGATCATCACGTCGGCGCGGTCGGCCAGCGGCCGGGCCAGCGCGGCGGCGGCGTCGAGGAAGGCGCGCGCCGCCTCGACCGTTCGGGCGTCCGCGCGCAGCACCGCGAGGTGCGAGAACGGCGGCAGCCCGGCGCTCGCACGCTCCTGCAGCTGGTCGGCGGCGAAGGCTGCGTAGTCGTGCCGGCCGAGCGCTCGATACAGAGGATGCGTGGGGTGCCACGTCTGCAGCCACATCTCGCTCGCGCTTGCGCTGCCGGCGTCGCGGCCCGCGCCGCCCGCCGCCAGC
>DATIDZ010000465.1:0-6695 GCA_035456045.1 Caldimonas sp. | reverse complement strand
TCCGCCGTTCTACGACTCCATGCTGGCGCGCGTGATTGCGAGGGCGCCGAGCCGGCCCGACGCGGTCGCGCGGCTCGCTGCCGCGCTCGATGCCACCGTCTGCTGGGGTGTGCCGACGAACCGCCCGTTCCTCGCACGCGTCCTGCGCACCGACGAATTCGTCGGCGGCGCGTTCGACACGACGTTCCTCGAGCGCCGCTTCGCCGACGACGCGGCACGCGCGACGCCGGCGCCGACGTGGCTCGAAGCGATCGCCGCGGCCTCGCTCGCCATCGTGCCGCGAACGCCGCTGCCGTCGCTCTGGTCCGGCTGGTCGTCGTCGCCGTCGATCGACGCGCTCGTGCCGATCGAGATCGCCGGCACGCTGCGACGCTGGCGCCTGATCGGATCGCCCCGATCGATGGAGGCGTCGTGCGGCGCGGCGACGCATCGCATCGACGATCTGTCGCCTTGCGGGGACGACCCCGCTGCAAGCCTCGATGCGACGGTCGACGGCCGGGCGGTTCGCGTGGCCGCCTGCCTCGACGGCGCCCTCGCGCACTGGCAAGCGGAGGGCAGCGAGCTCTCGGCGGTCGACCTGCGCCTGCGCGGCGGCGCGCGTGCGGCGGCGGCGGCGTCGGGCACGATGGTCGCGCCGATGCACGGCCGCGTCACCGAGGCGTGCGTCGAAGCCGGCGCGACGGTCGTCGCCGGGGCGCTCCTGGTCGTCATCGAGGCGATGAAGATGGAGCACCAGATCCGCGCGCCGCACGCCGGCACGATCGCCGCGCTGCACGTGCGCGCAGGCGACCAGGTGGCGGTGCGCCAGCCGCTGGTCGAGGTGCGCGCATGACCGCGGGCGTCGCCCTCGATGCCGACGCGCTCGCCGAGCGCGACGCCTTCCGCGCCAGCGTGCGCCGCTTCGTCGAGCGCGAGATCGCGCCCCACGTCGACGGCTGGGACGAAGCGGGCATCTTCCCGCGCGAGCTCTACGCCCAGGCGGCCGCCGCGGGGCTGATCGGGCTCGGCTACCCCGAGCACCTCGGCGGCACGCCAGCGGCGATGGCGTGGCGGCTGATCGCCACCGAGGAGGTCGCGCGCGCCGGCAGCGGCGGCCTGCTGGCGAGCCTGTTCTCGCACTCGATCGGCCTGCCGCCCGTGATCGCGCACGGCAGCGACGCGCTGCAGCGGCGCATCGTCCCCGACGTCCTCGCCGGTCGGAAGATCGCCGCCCTCGCGATCACCGAGCCCGGTGGCGGATCCGACGTCGCGCGCCTCGCCTGTCGGGCCCATCGCGACGGCGCCGAGTGGGTGATCGACGGCGAGAAGGCGTTCATCACTTCGGGCGTTCGCGCCGACTGGCTGACCGTCGCCGTTCGCACCGGCGGGCCGGGCGCGAGCGGCATTTCGCTCCTCGCTGTGCCCGGCGATGCGCCTGGCCTCGAGCGCTTCGCGTTGGCGAAAATGGGCTGGTGGTGCAGCGACACGGCCCGCCTCGTCTTCAGCGGATGCCGCGTGCCGGCGGAGAACCTCATCGGTGAAGAGAACGAGGGCTTTCGCGCCGTCATGGACAACTTCAACGGCGAGCGGCTGCTGATGGCGACGAGCGCGTGCGCCTTCGCCGCCGTCTGCTTCGACGAGGCGCTCGCGTGGGCGCGCCAGAGGAAGACCTTCGGCCGGCCGCTCGTCGAGCACCAGGCCGTCCGCCACAAGCTCGTCGACATGCGCATGCGCATCTTCGGCACCCGCGCATGGATCGAGGCGATGATCGACCGCTACGACGTCGCTCCGCTCGACGCCGACGGCGTCGCCCAGCTCTGCCTGCTGAAGAACCACGCGACGCAGACCATGCAGTTCTGCGCCGACCAGGCGGTGCAGATCCTCGGCGCGATGGGCTTCATGCGCGGCACGAAGAGCGAGCGGATCTACCGCGAGGTGAAGGTGATGATGATCGGCGGCGGCAGCGAGGAGATCATGAAGGAGCTGGCCGCACGCCAGCTCGGCCTGTGAGCGCGGCCCGCGACGGCGTCGCAGCGCCGGCCTTCGAGGCCGAGTTCGTCGCCGGCCTGACCGCGCTCTTCGAGGAGCGCATCCCCTTCAACCATGTCCTCGGCCTGCGCGTCGACGCGATCGCCGCCGACGGCGTCGCCGGCCACCTCGCCATGCGCCCCGACCTCATCGGCCACTACGCGCACCACCGCCTGCACGGCGGCGTCATCAGCGCGACGCTCGACGCCATGGCCGGCCTCGCCGTGATGGCGGCGATCGGCGCGCGCCACATGGACGAGACGCCGGCCGAACGCCTGCGTCGCTTCGGCAAGCTCGGCACGATCGACCTGCGCATCGACTACCTGCGCCCCGCCCTCGGCGACCGCTTCGTGCTGCGCGCCGAGGTGCTGCGCCTGGGCTCGCGCGTCGCGACGACGCGGATGGAGTTCGCCGACGGCGCCGGCAAGCTCCTCGCGACCGGCAGCTCCGCCTACATCGTCTCCTGAACCGCCGGCGCCGCGCCGCGCAAGGCGGCAGTCAGGAGCCCGGTGCCCTGCGACACGGTGCGAACACGTCGAGGTCGGGCCGGTAGGTCGGCGTCGACACGTCGAGCAGGCCGAGCGTGGTGTGGTAGAGGTTGTCGTGCGTGTACGGCGTGTCGAGCAGCCGGCCCGCGCAGGCCGTGTCGAGCCCTCGGCGCGCGGCCAGGTCGCCGCCGAGCCACGCGATGAACGGCACGATCTTCTGCACGTCCGGCGCGAACGCGTACGGCAGGCCGTGCAGGAAGATGCCGCGCTCGCCGAGCGACTCGCCGTGGTCGCTCATGTAAAGGAGCGCCGTGGCGTGATCGGCCGATCGCTGCTTCAGCCAGGCGATCGCGTCGGCGAGGAAGCGGTCGGTGGCGACGATCGAGTTGTCGTAGGCGTTGACGAGCTGCTGCGGATCGCACTGGCCGAGCGTGGTGTTCGTGCACTCGGGCAGGAAGCGCTTGGCCGCCGGCGCCGAGCGCTTGTAGTACGCGGGGCCGTGGCTGCCCATCTGGTGCATCACGAGAACGATCCCCTTCCGTCGACGCTCCTCCGGCAGGCGCGCGATCCGATCGTCGAGGCCGACGAGGAGCGCGTCGTCCAGGCACTCGCCCGCGTTGCAGAAGCGCGCCGCGGCCTCCGGGGGCAGGTCGTTGGTCGACGCCACCGGCACGCGCGCGCAGACCTCCTTGCAGCCCGCCTGGTTGTCGATCCAGAGGACGGCGAGCCCGGCCGCCTGGAGCAGGTCGAGCAGGTTCTCGTGCTCGGCCTTGCGCTTCTCGAACGCGATCCGGCCGAGCGGCGACAGCATGCACGGGAGCGAGTCGCGCGTGTCGGTGCCGCACGAGCGGACGTCGCGAAAGCTCAGCACGCCGGCCCTGGCGAGCTCCGGATTGGTCTCGCGCGCGTAGCCGTTGAGCGACAAGTGATCGGCGCGCGCGGTCTCGCCGATCACCAGCACGAACAGCGGCGGCTGGGCCGCGCTCGCGTAGCTCGGCCCGAGCGCGACGCCGGCGCTGATCGGAACGAGCGCCCCGCTCCTGCGGAAGTGCGACCCGAAGGTGACCGTCGCCGCCGACGTGAAGCCGGCGATCGGGTTGACGATGTAGCGCAGGTGCATGTTGTTGCGCACCAGCGGCGCGAGCCGGCTGTACATCGCGAAGCTCGCGGCGAGCGCGACGGCGAGGGCCAGCGCGAACATCGCGGCGTTGCGCCAGAGCTGCGGCCACCAGGGCGTGCGTCGCACGGGCACGAGGACGATCAGCAGCGCCGGCACCGCGATGACCAGCGCCATGTTGGCGACGAACGTCCGGTTGAGCAGGTCGCCCGCCTCGCGCGGGTTGGTCTGCATCGTGTTGGCGAGCATCGCCGTGTCCATCACGACGCCGTAGGTCAGCATGAAGTGCTGGGCGACGCCGGCCGCGACCAGGATCGCGATCCACAGCGGCTTCATCCAGCGACCCCACGCCGTCAGCAGCATCAGCGCCGCCAGCGCCGCCAGGACGACGACGAAGGACCCGGCGAAGACGACCGCACGGTCGGGCCCGGTGGCGAGGCGGTCGAGATCGCGCCAGAGCGCGAGGTTGCCGACGACCGCGAGCCAGAGCGCGACCGCGAGCGCGACCGTCCGCGGCGAGCGCGGCCGACGCAGGAGCTCGGAGGGGCGCCAGCCGGCGCGAGCGATGCCGCCCCCCGGGGCGGGTGGCGGCGCTTCCGTCAATTAGTTCGGCTTGATGTAGTCCGAGACGACCTTCCAGCGGCCGTCCTGGAGCTGCGACAGGCGCGAGGCGTCGCTGCCCAGATGCTTGGTCGGCGTGAAGTTGGCCGGCGCGCTGCCGAACATGTCGGACTCGAAGCTCATCGAGTCCATCGCCTTGATGAAGCTGTCGGTCGTGAGGTTGGCGCCGGCCTTGGCGGCGGCGCGGGCGAACGCGTCGATCGCGTTGTAGCCGTAGATCGAGAACACGGTCGGGTCTTCATTGAACTTGGTCTTGTACTTCGTCGCCCAGAAGCTGATCGGCTTCGAGGCCTCGTCGAGATAGGGGTTCTGCACCGTCATCGTCGCATACAGGCCGTCCATCGCCTTGCCGCCGAGCTTGTGGATCAGATCGGTGTAGGCGGCGCTGGTTCCCATGAAGGTCGGAGAAAAGCCCGCCTTCCTCGACTCGGCGATCGCGCCGATCGTCTCGCGGATGATGGTGCCCAGCAGGACGAAGTCGCACCCCGCGGCCTTCATGCGCGCGACCTGCGACGAGAAATCGGTGGCGCCGCGCTTGTAGCTCGTCTTCTCGGCGAATTCCATCCCCATCGGCTTCAGCGCCGCCTCGCCGCCGCGCAGGACCTCGAGGCCGAACTCGTCGTCCTGGTACATGGTGCAGATCTTCTTCGCCCCCTTGTCCTTGATGAGCTTGGGCATCGCCGTCTTCACCTGGTCGAAGTAGGTCGCCGCGAACGAGTACTTCAGCCGGTTGAACGGCTCGTACATCTCGCGCGCCGCCGTGACCGGGAAGAAGTTGATCACGTTCTTCTCGAACTGCACCGGCATCGCCGCGTTGTTCTGCGCGGTGCCGATGTGCGCGACCATGATGAAGATCTTGTCCTGGTTGACGAGCTTCTGTGCCGCGAGCACCGCCTTCTTCGGGTCGTAGCCGGAGTCCTCGACGAGGAGCTTGAGCTTCCTGCCGTTGATGCCGCCCTGCTCGTTGATCTCGTCGACGCGCAGCATCATGCCCAGGCGCACCTGCTTGCCGAAGCCGGCGATCGGCCCGGAGAGATCCTGGATCGAGCCGATGACGATCTCGTTCTTGCTGACGCCCTGCTGCTCGGCGGCGGCGGCCGGGGCGGCGATGGCGAGCGTGGCGACGAGTGCTGCGAGGTGGCGCTTCATGGTGATGGTCTCCCGGTTTCTGGTTCGGTGATCTGGATCAGGCGGCGTACATGGCCTCGATGCGGTCGGCGTACTTGGCCTCGACGAGCTTTCGCTTGAGCTTCATCGTCGGCGTGAGCTCTTCGTCCTCAGCGCTGAGCTGCGTCTCGAGCAGCCAGAACTTCTTGATCTGCTCGACACGCGCGAACTTGGCGTTGACGCGCTCGACCTCGGCGGCGACGAGCGCCTGCACCTCCGGCGCGCGCGCCAGGCTCGCGTAGTTGCTGAACGGGATGTCGTGGTCCTGCGCGAACTTCTCGACGTTCTCCAGATCGATCATGACGATGGCGGTCAGGTAGGCGCGGCGGTCGCCGACGACGACGGCGTCGGTGATGTACGGCGAGAACTTGAGCTCGTTCTCGAGCTCGCTCGGCGTGATGTTCTTGCCGCCGGCCGTGATGATGATGTCCTTCATCCGATCGGTGATCCGGAAATACCCGTCGCCGTCCTGCGTGCCGACGTCGCCGGTGTGGAGCCACCCCTCGGCGTCGATCGTCTCGGCCGTCTTCTCCGGCTGGTTGAGGTAGCCCATGAAGACGTTCTTGCCGCGGATGAGGAGCTCGCCGGTCGCCGGGTCGAGCCGGACCTCGTTGTACGGGCACGCCGGGCCGATCATCCCCGGCTTGATCCGCGTCGCCGGGGTGTACGTCGACGCGCCGCAGCTCTCGGTCATCCCCCAGACCTCGATCATGGGGACGCCGAGGGCGAGGTACCAGCGGACGAGATCGGGCGAGATCGGCGCCGCGCCGGTGACGAGGAAGCGCGCGCGATGGATGCCGATGAGCTTCCTGACGTTGTCGAGCGCGAGGCGGCGAGCCAGCGCGAACTGCCACTTCAACGCCAGTCCGACCGGCGCGCCGGCGAGCACGCGATCCGCGACCCGGCTGCCGACGCCGATCGCCCACGCGTAGGCAGCCTGCTGGACGCGACCGGATTCGCGGATCGCGATGACGACGCTCGAATAGAACTTCTCCCAGATGCGGGGCACCGCGGTGAAGACGGTCGGCGCGATCTCGCGCACGTTTTCCGGCACCGTCTCGGGGTTCTCGACGAAGTTCAGGATCGAGCCCGCGTAGACCGCGAAGTACTCGCCGCCGAGGCGCTCGGCGACGTGGCAGAGCGGCAGGAAGCACATCCGCTCGTCGTTCTCGTCCTGGCGGATGATCGTGTTGTAGCCGCGCGCCGTGTAGACGATGCCGGCATGCGAGTGCATCGCGCCCTTGGGCTTCCCGGTCGTCCCCGACGTGTAGATCATCGCCGCGCCCGCTTCGCTC
>DATIDZ010000464.1:0-8653 GCA_035456045.1 Caldimonas sp. | reverse complement strand
GTACGCGATGCTGCCGCGCGCCGCCATCCACGGCGATCTCTTCCGCGACAACGTCATGTTCGCCGAGGGCGCGCTCGCCGGCGTCTTCGACTTCTACTTCGCCGGCATCGACACGCTGCTCTTCGACATCGCCGTCGCCCTCAACGACTGGTGCATCGACCTCGCCTCGGGACGCCTCGACGAGGACCGCGCGGCGGCGCTCGTCGCCGCTTACGAAGCGGAGCGGCCGCTCGAGACGGCCGAGGTGCGGCTGTTGCCGGCCCTGATGCGCGCGGCGGCATTCCGCTTCTGGCTGTCGCGCGCGTGGGACCAGCACCTGCCGCGCGACGCGGTCGTCCTCGTCGCGCACGACCCCGATCATTTCGAGCGCGTGCTGGTGCAGCGGCGCGACACGCCCTGGCATCCGGCCCGCGCCCGGCCGAACCCCTCGTGAAGCTGCAGCAAGTCGCCCCCGGCCAGGGCACCGTCTGGGTGAGGAACGCGTTCCGCGTCTTCCTGCGCCAGCCGCTCGGCTTCGCCTCGCTGTTCGCGGCCGGCCTGTTCGCGTCGCTGGTCCTCGGCCTCGTTCCGGTGCTGGGCTCGATCGCCACGCTGGCGCTCGCGCCTGCCGTCTCGCTCGTCTTCATGATCGCGAGCCGGCGCGTGCGCGCCGACCAGGCGGCGATGCCGGGCGCGATCGTCGAGCTGTTCGGGGCGGGTCGCACCCGGCTGATGGCGCTCGTCAAGCTCGGTCTCGCCTACGTCGCGGCGACCTTCCTGCTCTTCTGGCTCGCCACCGTTCTCGACGGCGGCGCCCTGGCGTCGTTCTTCAACACGCTGAAGGACGCCAGGCTGACGCCGGAGATCGCGGCAGCGCGCGTCGCCGAGCCGGGCGTCCAGTTCGGGCTGATGCTGCGCCTGCTGTTCCTCGGCCTGCTCTCGATCGCCTTCTGGCACGCGCCGGCGCTCGTCTTCTGGGGCGATCCGAGCTGGGTCAAGTCGCTCTTCTTCAGCACCGTCGCCCTCTGGCGCAACAAGGGCGCGTTCGCGATCTACTCGCTCGTCTGGCTCGCGCTTTTCATGGTGCTGCTCGCGATCGTCAGCATCGGCGCCGGTCTGTTCGGCCCCGAGCGCTTCGCGCTCGTCGCGGCGCCGCTGATGCTGGTCTTCATGACCGTCTTCTATGCGAGCCTGTGGTTCACGTTCGCAGATTGCTTCACGCCGTCCGACCCGGTCACCGCGTCCCCGCGCGACGACGTCGACCCTCCCGACCCCCTCACGAAAGGCTCGTCATGAAGAAAGTCGCCATCGTCACCGGCGCCGGCAGCGGCATCGGCCGCGCCACCGCGCTCGCGCTCCTCAAGGCGGGCTTCCATGTCGCCCTCGCCGGCCGCCGCGCCGATGCGCTCGAGGCGACGCGCGCCGCCGCGGGCGCCGCCGCCGATCGCGTCCTCGTCGTGCCGACGGACGCCACCGACCCGGCCGCCGTCAAGGCGCTCTTCGCCACGGTCAAGGACAAGCTCGGCCGCCTCGACGTCCTCTTCAACAACGCCGGCACCGGCGCGCCGCCGGTTCCGCTCGAGGAGCTGACGGTGCAGCAATGGCAGACCGTCGTCGACATCAACCTGACGGCCGTCTTCCTCTGCACGCAGCAGGCGTTCGTGCTGATGAAGTCGCAGTCGCCGCGCGGTGGCCGGATCATCAACAACGGATCGATCTCGGCGCACGCGCCGCGTCCGTTCAGCTCGCCCTACACCGCCACCAAGCACGCGATCACCGGCCTCACCAAGGCGACCTCGCTCGACGGCCGGCCGTTCGACATCGCCTGCAGCCAGATCGACATCGGCAACGCCGCCACCGAGATGACCGAGCGCATGAAGAAGGGCGTGCCGCAGGCCGACGGAACGATGGCGGTCGAGCCGACGATGAACGTGCAGCACGTCGCCGATGCCGTCGTGCACATGGCGAGCCTGCCGCTCGATGCCAACGTCCAGTTCATGACGATCATGGCGACCAAGATGCCCTTCGTCGGCCGCGGCTGATCCGGCGAGCAGGGCCGCCGCGAGGATCGACACGAACGGATGCAAACTCCGCGGCGCCCGGCCGACCTTGGGCGACAATGTTTCTCATGGCCTCGAACCCCTTGTCGCTTCGCGGTGAGCGCGTGCTGCTCGTCGCCACCCTCGTGATCGTCGCGCTCGGCGCGCCGGGATGCGCCGTTGTCAGCGTCGCCGGCGCGGCGGCGGGCGCCGTGGTGTCGGTCGGCGGCGCCGTCGTCGGCAGCACCGTCAAGGTCGCCGGCAAGGTGGTCGAGAAGACGATCGACATCGCGACGCCGAGCGGCTCGGCCAAATGACTTCATCCTCGATGACGACGAACATCCATTTCATCGGCGGCGAAAAGGGCGGCGTCGGCAAGTCGCTGATGGCCCGGGTCCTCGCCCAGTACCTGATCGACAAGCAGCTTCCCTTTCTCGGCTTCGACACCGATCGATCGCACGGCGCGCTGATGCGCTTCTATCCCGCCTTCGCCTCGTCGGTCGCGGTCGACCGGATCGAGTCGCTCGACGCCATCGTCGAGGCCGGGGTCGACCAGCCCGGGCGCCGCATCCTGGTCGACCTCGCCGCGCAGACGCACGATCCGCTCGCCTCGTGGATGGAGGATGCCGGCGTCATCGGTCTCGCCGACGAGCTCGGCATGAAGATCTTCTACTGGCACGTGATGGACTCCGGCCGCGACTCGGTCGACCTGCTGCGCCGCCTGCTCGACCGCTTCGGCACGGGCCTGCAGTACGTGCTCGTTCGCAACCAGGTGCGCGGCGCCGACTTCAGCGGCCTCGAGCAGTCGGGCGAGCAGTCGCGCGCGATCGGCATGGGCGCGAACGTCGTCTCCGTGAAGAAGCTCAACGAGCACATCATCCAGAAGATCGACGCCGCGAGCAGCAGCTTCTGGCAGGCCAAGGCGTCCGACAAGGACTCGACCGGCCTCGGCCTGATGGACCGCCAGCGCGTGAAGATGTGGCTGCGCGACGTCTATCGCGAGATCGACGAAGTCGGCGTCTGACGCCGCGCGCGCGATGACGCTCCCGCGCCGGCGCTTCCTGAGCGGCGCCGCCGCGGCGATCGCGGCGCCGTGGCTGGCGAGCGGCCCGCGCGCCGCCGACATCGAGCGCTTCACGCTCGGCATCGCGTCCGGGCAGCCGCGCGCCGACGGCATGGTGCTCTGGACCCGGTTGATGGGCGACGCCTTGCCCGAGCGCGTGGCCGTGCGCTGGGAAGTCGCCGATGACGAGCGCTTCGAGCGCATCGTCGCGAGCGGCGAGGAGACGGCGGAGGCCGCGTGGGCGCACAGCGTCCACGCCGAGCCGAGCGGCCTGGCGCCGGCACGCTGGTACTGGTATCGCTTCCAGGCGCTCGGCCAGCGCAGCGCGTCCGGCCGGACGCGCACCGCGCCCGCCGCCGACGCGGCCGCGACGCTGCGCTTCGCGATCGCCAGCTGCCAGCGCTTCGACGTCGGCCACTACGCGGCCTGGCGCCATGTCGCGGGCGCCGACCTCGACGTCGTCATGTTCCTCGGCGACTACATCTACGAGTACGCCACGCGCAAGGACCCGGTCCGCCGCATGGAAGGCGGCGAGGTCTTCACGCTCGATCAGTACCGCGCCCGCTACGCGACTCACAAGGGCGACCCGTCGCTGCAGGCCGCGCACGCCGCCGCGCCTTGGCTGCTCGTCTGGGACGACCACGAGGTCTCGAACGACTACGCCGGCTTTCGCGGCCAGGACCTCTCGGTCGACATGCATGCGCGCCGCGCCGCTGCCTACCGGGCCTACTGGGAGCACATGCCGTTCGCGAAGTCGGCGCGGCCGGTCGCTGCCGACATGCGCATCGTCGGCCGACTCGACTGGGGCCGGCTCGCGCGCATCCACCTCCTCGACGACCGCCAGTACCGCGACCCGCAGGTGTGCCCGCGGCCGAACCAGGGCGGCTCGAACACGGTGGCCCTGGCCCAATGCCCGGCGTTGACCGACCCGGCGCGGACCCTGCTCGGAACCGAGCAGGAGCAGTGGCTCGCCGCGGGCTGGGACCTCGGCCGGCCCTGGAATCTGGTCGCGCAGCAGACGCTCATGGCGCGCTTCACCTGGCTCGACCCCGTCATCGGCGGCGGCGGCTACTGGACCGACGGCTGGGACGGGTACGCGCCGGCGCGCAACCGCCTGCTCGGCACGGTCGCCGCGAAGAAGGTGCCCGGCGTGGTGGTCCTCGGCGGCGACGTCCACAGCAACTACGTCGCCGACCTCAGGCCCGACTACGACGACCCCGGCTCGCCGGTCGTCGCGACCGAGTTCTGCGGCACCTCGATCACCAGCCTGTCGGTGGCGCAGGCCCGCATCGATGCGGCGCGCGAGTACAACCCCCACATCCGCTACGGCCGCGCCGACCAGCGCGGCTACATGAGCTTCGAGCTCGACGCGACGCAGTTGCGGGTCAGCCTGCAGGTGGTCGACCGCCCCACCGATCCGGCCAGCGGCGTGACGACGGCGGCGCGCTTCGTCGTCGACGCGGCCCGGCCGGGCGCACGCCCCGCCTGACCCCCCGGTTCGCCGTTTGCCACGCGTCGCAGGCGTGGCGACGGCGTCGAGGAGGACGGCGCGTCGCGCGAGTCGCTACCATCGAGCCCCAGCCGCTCTCATCCCCTCGGGAGGCGTCATGCCGAAGATCGCCAGTGCCCTGCTTCTCTCCGCGCTCGCCGGAAGTGCCGGCGCCCAGACATTTCTTGCCGCAACGTTGAACAATGCCAGCGAGAACCCGCCGACGGTACCGACCACCACCGCCGGCCAGCCTCGCGCGGCGTCGTTCGGCAGCGCCAGCTTCTTCATCGACGGCGCGTCGAGCTTCATGACGTTCACGGCGACCATCTTCAACATCGACGTGACCGGCACGCAGACCGCCGACGCCAACGACAATCTCGTCGCGGCTCACATCCACGCCGGTCCGGCGGTGACGCCGGCCACCAACGGGCCGGTCGTGTGGGGCTTCTTCGGCACGCCGTTCAACGACACCAGCCCGAACGACTTCACGCTCACGCCGTTCCTGAGCGGCGTCGGCGGCACCTTCAGCGGCAAGTGGGACCTGGCCGAAGGAAACGCCACCACCCTGGGGGCACAGCTGGCCAACATCCTCGGCGGACACGCCTACATCAACTTCCACACGACGCAGTTCGGCGGCGGCGAGATCCGCGGCAACATCGTCGCCCAAGTGCCCGAGCCCGAGACGTACGCGCTCATGCTCGGCGGCCTGGCGATCGTCGCCGGCGTGGCGCGGCGGCGCGCTCGCGGGTCGTCGAAGAGCTGACCGCCGACCCGTCCCGCCGGGCCCGGCCGGCCGGCGGGAGGCGTCAGAACAGGCCGGCTTTGTCGGCCGCGCCGAGCACCAGCTTCGACAGCTCGCTCATCTGCGCGTTGACGTCGCTCGACGGCGGCGCGGTCGCCTTCGCGGTCCAGACGAGGCGGCCCGAGGGCACGTCCGTGACGCGCCCGTTCGCCGAATAGCCCGAGGTCACACGGCCGCCGCCGACCGGTGCCGAGACGCCGACCCCGGCACTGCCGCCGCTGCCGAAGCCGAAGCCCCCGATGCCGATCTGGAACGGCTGGCTGACGTCCTGCACCGCGACCGCGACCGTCATCACCATCATCGCCTTGGCGCCTGCCTCGCGCGCCGCGGGCAGCAGCTGCGCGTCGACGGAGCGATCGGTCGCGACTGGAAAGCCGGGAGCGAGAAACACCGGCGTCGCGCCGCGCGCGGAGACTTCGGCAGCGAGCCGGTCCTGGCAGATCTGGCGAATCACGACCTCGAACGCGTCGCAGGCGACGAGCACGCGCGCCGCGCGCAGAACGCCCGGACCGAGCGCCGGGTCGCTCCACTGCGCGTCGAGCTGCGGCGTCGACGCGCACGCGACGACGAGCGTCGAAGCGAGCGCGGCGAGGCCCTTGGCGGCAAGGCGGGGGCGATGCCCGGCGTTTGCGGATGAACCCATTTCGAGTGTCCTTTGTGCGATTCGGCGTCGCGGTCGGGTCGCGACGATTGATTCGCGAAGCTTAGACAATTCCTCACCGATGCGCCTTGGCTTCGCAAAGGGAACACCTCCTACGGAGCGGACGGGCCGCGCGAACGGCGCGCGCATCGAAGTGCCTCGAGCGACCGCGCGACTCAGTCGACCGGCGTCAGCTTGGCGACGCTGAGCGCCAGCCACTTCATGCCGTGGCGGCCGAAGTTGACCTGCGCGCGCGCATCGTCGCCGCCGCCCTCGATCGTCATGACGACGCCTTCGCCGAACTTGCCGTGGAAGACGCCCTGCCCCGGACGCAGGCCGTGCGACGGCGCCTTGGGAACGACCGGCGCGGCGGCGTAGCGCGGCTCGACCCGGCCGGTGCCGACGATCGAGTGCAGGCCCGTGCCGCTCTCCCACGCGCGGCTGTACTCGCGCGCGAACCCCGACCCGAACGACTGGTTGCGCGGCGTGATCCAGCGCAGCGCCGCTTCGGGCAGCTCGTCGACGAAGCGGCTCTTGACGTTGTAGCGCGTCTGGCCGTGCAGCATGCGCGTCTGCGAGAAGCTGAGGTAGAGGCGCTTCCTCGCCCGCGTGATCGCGACGTACATCAGGCGCCGCTCCTCCTCGAGGCTGTCGAGGTCGCTCGACGAGTTCTCGTGCGGGAACAGGCCCTCCTCGAGCCCCGAGATGAAGACGCAGTCGAACTCGAGGCCCTTGGCCGAGTGGATCGTCATCAGCTGGACCGCGTCCTGCCCGGCCTGCGCCTGGTTGTCGCCGGCCTCGAGCGACGCGTGCGTCAGGAACGCCGCCAGCGGCGACAGGATCTCGCCGGTCTCGGCGTCGGGCGCCAGGCGCGGCGGCGCGATGATCTCGCCGCTCGTGACGACTTCGGCGTCCGGCAGGTTGAACTCGGCCTTGCCCGCCTCGCCGCGGTAGAGGCCGAGGCCCGACGCGCCGGTCTCGTCGACCGGCAACGCGACGGCGTCCTTGCCGAAGCCTTCCTGGGTCACGAACGCCTCGGCGGCGTTGACGAGCTCCTCGAGGTTCTCGAGCCGCTCCTTGCCCTCGCGATCGGTCTTGTAGAAGTCGACCAGCCCCGACGCCTCGAGCATGTGGACGATGATCTCGCGCAGCGTCAGGCCGCGCGTCTGCTCGCGCATCGCGTCGATGCGCCGCGTGAACGCGAGCAGGTTGGCGCCGCCCTTGCCCGCCAGCGACCCGACGCTCTGCCAGAGGCTCCTGCCGCTGGCGCGCGCGGCGTCCTGGAGCTGCTCGATCGTCCGCGCGCCGATGCCGCGCGCCGGGAAGTTGACGACACGCAGGAAGCTCGTGTCGTCGTTCGGGTTCTCGATCAGGCGCAGGTAGGAGAGCGCGTGCTTCACCTCGGCGCGCTCGAAGAAGCGAAGTCCGCCGTAGACCTTGTACGGGATGCCGGCGTTGAAGAGCGCGCTCTCCATCACCCGGCTCTGCGCGTTGCTTCGGTAGAGCAAGGCGATCTCGTGGCGCGGCGTTCCCTCGCGGTGCAGCGACTGCGCTTCCTCGATGAACCACTGCGCCTCGGCGAAATCGGAAGGCGCCTCGTGGACGCGCACCGGCTCGCCCGGCCCGGCCTCGGTGCGCAGGTTCTTGCCGAGGCGGCGCGAGTTGCGCGAGATGAGCTCGTTGGCGGCGTCGAGGATGTTGCCGTACGAGCGGTAGTTGCGCTCGAGCTTGACGACCGTGCGGACGCGGTACTCGCGCTCGAACGCCGCCATGTTGCCGACCTGCGCACCGCGGAACGCGTAGATGCTCTGGTCGTCGTCGCCGACGCAGAAGAGCGCGCAGCCGTGCTCGGGCGGGCCGGCGAACATCTTCAGCCACGCGTACTGGAGGCGGTTGGTGTCCTGGAACTCGTCGACCAGGATGTGGCGGAAGCGCCGCTGGTAGTGCTCGCGCAGCGGCGTGTTGTCGCGCAGCAGCTCGTAGGTGCGCAGCATCAGCTCGGCGAAGTCGACGACGCCTTCGCGCTGGCACTGCGCGTCGTAAGCCTCGTAGACCTGAGCCAGGATGCGGCTCTGCTCGTCCTTCACCTCGATGTCCTTGGCGCGCAGGCCGTCGTCCTTGGCGCTGGCGATCGCCCACGTCAGCTGCTTCGGCGGGTGGCGCTCCTCGTCGAGGTTCATCGCCTTGACGATGCGCTTGACCGCCGAGAGCTGGTCGCTCGAGTCGAGGATCTGGAAGCCTTGCGGCAGCGCCGCGAGCTTCCAGTGCGCGCGCAGGAACCGGTTGCACAGGCCATGGAAAGTGCCGACCCACATGCCGCGCACGGGGATCGCGAGCATGGCGTCGAGCCGCGTCAGCATCTCCTTGGCGGCCTTGTTCGTGAAGGTCACGGCCATCACGCCACCGGGCGAGAGCTGGCCCGTCTGGATCAGCCAGGCGACGCGGGTGGTGAGGACGCGGGTCTTGCCCGAGCCGGCGCCGGCGAGGATGAGCGCGGGCTCGGCCGGCAGGGTGACGGCGGCGAGCTGCTCGGGATTGAGGCCTTCGAGCAGACGCGAAGGGCGATCGACGACAGACGGATGATTCACTTGCCCATTCTAGGAGCGCGACCCTCGCCCCTTCCGTAGAATGCGGCAACGGG
>DATIDZ010000463.1:0-5795 GCA_035456045.1 Caldimonas sp. | reverse complement strand
CTGCACGGCTTCGCCGGCGCCGACGACTACTACGCGCGCAGCTCGGCGAAGGCGCATCTCGACCGCATCCGCATTCCGGCCCTGGTGCTCAACGCGCGCAACGATCCGTTCCTGCCGGCTTCGGCGTTGCCGCGGCCCGATGAAGTGGGGCCCTTCGTGACGCTCTGGCAGCCGGCGCACGGCGGCCACGTCGGCTTCGCCGATGGGCGCTGGCCCGGGCACCTGAAGACCTTGCCGGCCAGCGTCGCCGATTGGCTCGCCGGTCACCTGTAGCGTCGGCGCAGAATCTCCGCATGGACGCCATCGTCGCCGCCGCCCTGAAGAAGTGGCCCAACGTGCCGCACTGCTATGCCTGGCTCGCCCTCGATGCGCGCGGCGACTGGTACATGCGCGACGACCGCATCCAGGCGGCGGGGCCGTTCCCGCGCGTCAAGGGCAGCCGTATCGATCATGAGAAGCTGCGCGAGTTCATCGCGCGCAACTACGCTTGCGACGACAGCGGCGCGTGGTTCTTCCAGAACGGCCCGCAGCGCGTCTACGTCGAACTCGAGGCCGCGCCGTGGGTGTGGCGCCTGCAGCCCGATCCGACCTCGAGCGTCGTCGTCACCAGCCACACGGGGCTGCCCGCCTCGCCGGCCGCGACGTTCGTCGACGAGGCCGGGCGCCTGTTCCTGTCCAGCGACCTCGGTCTCGGCATCGTCCACACGCTCGACATGAACGTCGCCAGCGACCTCGTCGAGCGCGGCGCCTGGAAGCCGGAAGAGGCGCGCTTCGCGGCGCTCGTCGAGCGCTTCTCCTATCGGCTCAGCCCCGCGGCCGATCGCCTCGCATCGAGCCATTGAAAAAGCCGGCGCGAAGCCGGCTCGGTCGGGGCGGGTCGGGGCGGGCCTATTTCGAGGCGCCCACCATGTAGGTGACGACGGCCTTGATGTCGGCGTCGCTGGCGCTCGATCCGCCCTTGGGCGGCATCGCGCCCTTGCCCTTGATCGCGTTCGTCGTCAGCGTATCGATCCCCTGGGCGATGCGCGGCGCCCAGGCCGCCTTGTCGCCGACCTTGGGCGCGCCGGCGATCCCCGCCGCGTGGCAGGTGCTGCAGATCTGCGCGTAGAGCGCGGGCGCTGCGGTCGCGGCGGCCGGCGCCGTCGTCGCTGCCGCGGTGTTCGCGGCCACCTGCGTCTTGGCCTGGCCCGGATCGGCGTTGGGCGGCACGTCGCGGAGCTGGACGTTGAGCGCGCCCTGCGGCGTCGCCTCCGGCTTGCCGGCGTTCGCGTCGGGCTGCGGCGAGCCGCCGGTGCTCGGCGCGGCCGCTGCCATTGCGGTCGTGCCCGCGGCGCCGTTGCCCGCAGCCGCCGGGCTCGTCGTCGAGGTCTGCGTCGTCGCGGCCGGCGGCGCCGGCTCGGGGAAGTTGGCGCCGGCCTTCGACGTCATGTAGACGACGGCGCGCGCGATCTCGTAGTCGCTGAAGTCGCCACCGCTCTGCGGCGGCATCTGGCCCTTGCCTGCGACTGCCGAGTGAACCAGCGCATTCAACCCCGTCTTGATGCGCGCCGCCCACGCCGTCGCATCGCCGAGCTTGGGCGCGCCGAGCGCGCCGGAGGCATGGCAGGCGCTGCACTGCGCGGCGAAGACCTGGTCGCCGGTCTTGAGCGACCCGACATCGGACGCGTCCTTCACCTCGACCATGCCGACCGGCCGGATCCGCTCGGCGACCGCCTGCGGGCTCATCGCATCGGTGCCCGCCGCCGGACGCTTGCCGGAGGTGACGAACATGACCAGCAGGACGATGCCGAAGATCGGCACCACGAATGCGTATAGGACGGCGAGGATGAGCTGCTTCGGAGTCTTGATCGGGCCTTCGTGCGGGCCGTCGATGTCGTTGGGTTCGTGCGCTGCGGTCATCCGGTCCTCGGGCGTGGGGTGACACGAAGAAGACGGCATGCGCCGCCCGCAAGAATTCGATTCGCGTCGAACCCGAAATTATAGGGTCGTCGACCTGTACGGCCGATCGCGCCCGGACGTCGCTGGTAGACTGGAAAGTCGCCGCGCCCGTAGCTCAATGGATAGAGTACTGCCCTCCGAAGGCAGGGGTTGCAGGTTCGATACCTGCCGGGCGCGCCACTCACGAGTCGAAGCTCTCGAGGCAGGCCGTCAACGCACGGAACTGCGCGGCGTCGCAGCGGTGGAACGCTTCTGCGACCTCGACGCGGTGCTGCATGCCGCGGTAGCGGTTCAGGCCGAGAACCGCGCCTGCGTAGTCCCGGTCGCCCATCTCCGACGCGTACATGCGGATGAGGCGTGCCTTCTCGTCGGCGACCGTGCCGATGTCGACGGCCATGTTCGGCCAGAGCGTCGACCACACTTCATAGGCCAGCACCTCGCCCTGCCAGCCGGCGAGCCGCGTGGCCAGGGCCAGCGCGACCGCGGTCGCCTGGTGGTCGGCGTGGCCGTCGGCCGGAAACGGGCACAGCACCTGCGCCGGCCTGAAGCTGCGCAGCTCGTCGGCGAGGCGCGAGGCGATGGCCTCCTCATGGCTCATCAGCGAGCCGTCGGCGAAGCCGAGCTCGACGACCGAGGCGAGCGCCAGCGCGTCGCTGACGGTCATCATCTCGGCGCGCCGGATGCCGCGCAAGTTCTCGGCGAGGCCCGGGTCGCCGACCGCTCCCGAGCTGTCGGAGACGAACACGACGCGCACTTCGCTCCGCAACGTCCGGTGCAGCAGAAGCGTTCCGCCGCAACCGATGACCTCGTCGTCCATGTGCGGCGCGACCACCATGACACGCTGGCGGCGCAAGGTCTCGAGCTGCACCGGCAGCCGGTGAGTCGCGCGCCTGACGCTCAGCAGGAATCGGCGCGCGAAGGCCGAGCGGAGGCGGTTGACGATGGTCTGCACGTGAGGTCGGCGGGGCGTCGAAGGGTCCGGACTCGCGCCGGGCGCCGGCGCTGGTCGTTGGTTGCGAATCGTGCGCGTCGCCCTTCAGGGCTTCACATAGAAGTTGAACACGTGCCCGTTTTCCGGATTGGCCAGGTATTGCGCGGAATCGAGCGGGGCGAAGGTCAACGGCCGGAAACGCCCCAGCGACTCCAGGCTGGCCAGCTCCAGCGGCCGGTGTTCCGGAACGTCGTTCCAGCCGATGATAAGTTCGCCGGCGGGCCGCAACGCCGTGAAGCACGCGTCGAACGCCCGCTCGCAATCGTCGCGCGCGTCGAGCCCCCAGCCGAAGACGCCGTTGCAGACGATCAGGTCGAGGCTGCCCGGCGCGACATGGGCATCCAGCGCTTCGAGCCCGGCGACGATGTGCCGGCGTGAGCCGAAGCGCTTCTTCCATGGATCGGGGTCGATGGTCCGGTAGATGCGGCCGGGAAGCATCTTCTCGTAGTGGCGCGTGTACCAGGCGCAGCCGACGAAGAGCACGTTTGCGATGTCCGGGCGCGCCGCATAGGCCGGCAGGATGACGCGCTCGAGCGTGTCGCGGTCGCGCGTGCGCATCGGGTTCGGCAGCCCGAGCGCGTTGCGCACGAGGATCACGCCATAGCCGACGATTTCCGACGCGGGTCGCGCTTTCAGCGCCGACCACATCCTTGAAGCAAGCACATCTCCTCCGGGTCGAACGATTCTTGCAGGCAAGAAGAAGGCCGCGACGCGGCCACGGCCTTCAGTGTGGTCCCGCGAGCGGGCGTCGCGCGGCTCGCCCTTCGTCAGACGCGCCGGGTCCTTCGTCGTACCCGCGCGAACGATGATCGCGACCTCGCCGAGATTCTTCCCGCTCGAGCGGTGCCGCTGCGATAGGCCGTGTCGAGCGCTCCCGGGGTCGCCGACCGAGCGGTTTCGGCGACAGGTTCGAATCCGGATCCGAGCCGCCGATCTTCTCGTTCAGCGTCACGACCTCTTCGGGATTGCCCTATGTCCGGGCCATCTTCGCAGTGCTCAACGCGTCGTCGTGCCGGTGGCCTGCGAGGGGGTTGCCGGCGGCTTCGCCTTGCCCGAAGTAGCGCTGTTCTTCTTCGCCGGCGCCGCGGCCTTGCGCTTCTGTCCGCTCGTCGTCTTGGCGGCGACGGGAGCGACCTCGTCGCGGGGTTGCGCGTCCGCGCTCGCACGAGCGGGTGCTGTCGGCGTCGCGATGGGCGCCGCAGCCACGGGCGGCATCTCGAAGCTCGTGCCGACCCCGGGACACGACTCGAGTCGCGGCGTGATGCCGGCGATGGTGTTGCCGAGGAACCAGAAGTAGTACTGCTTGGCGTTGATGCGGATGGTTTCCTTGCCCGTCGCTTCGCCGCTGCGGGTCGCGTAGGCGACCGGAACCACCCAGCCCCGGCTCGAGGTGGTGTAGGCGTCGAGCGCGCACGCGCCCGGCTCGGGCGCGCCGATGTTGATCTCGGCGTTCTTCTGCGGCGTCCTGATCTTGAACGCCAGGTAGTCGGTGATCGTCTTTTCGTAGGCCTGCGGCGGAGGTGTCCTGACGACGGTGGCCGGCCCCGTGTCGACGCCGCTGGCGCAGCCGACCGCGAGGGCAGCGAGCGCGCTAGAAATCACGCCCTTGAAGCACGAAAGAGGTTTCATTGTTCGAGCACAGTGCAGAGTGTCGGGGAGTGAGGCGCCAGGCGCGCGCCCATTGAGCCAAGACTGCGGGCGGCCCAGCATCCCTTGAATGCGGGGAACGACGTAGGACCGCAGCCCTTTCCAGCAGGCACGACTCGCGCAGGATGCGCGCACACGGAGTCTGTCACGACGCCGTGCTTCCACGCGCCTCGCGCGCGACCGAGCGCGGCACCTCGATCGGCATGTCGAGCAGCAGCTGTGCCATGCCCTTGCCGAGCGGATCGAGCCGCCGCGACGACGGCCCTCCCCCGTCGAGGGCCTCGTGCAGCACGAAGTTCATCGCGTGGATGCCGGGGAGATGGAAGCGCTCGACCTCGCCCTTCACGAGGTGGGCGAGCCAGGCCTTCACGCGCGCCGGCGTGAGCCGGTCCCACAGCAGCGGGAGCCACTCGGCGCGTCGCGCGACGACGCCGACGTTGGACAGGTCGCCCTTGTCGCCGCTGCGGGCCCACGCGAGGCGGACGAGCGGCACGGTCTCGACCGCCTCGAGTCCGCCGCCGGGCTCGTTCGGGGGGGCGACGGCGACGGGCGCCGCGCCAGACGCCACGCCGGGGACCATGGCGACGCTCTCGCGGCGGTCGCCGATCGCGAACGCGGCGGGCGCTGCCGCCTTGTCGAGCAGGAACGAGAACGGCTTGATCAGCGGGGACACCGACGGTCGTCCGCCGCCCGGGCCCGTCGTTCCCGGCGACCACGACGTTCCGGCCGGCGCGATCTCGCGCGCGAACAGCTCGAGCGCGCGCTTGTCGGCGTGGTCGGCGACGACGCGCACCATGACCTCGCGGCTCGCCCGCGCGCGCGAATGCGGTCCGTACGAGCTCTCCGCGCCGATGACCTCGACGTAAGTCGACGAGAAGTCGGCGAAGCCCGCCTCGCGCACGAGGCGGCTCGTCCGCTCGACGATCGCCGCGCCCGTGCGTTCGGCCTTCCTCACCGCGTCGATGCCGACGATGACGAGCGAGCCGGCACAGCGAAATCCCGCGAGCGCCGTCGCCGAGACCTTGTAGGTGCCCGTGGGCGCCGAGCCGCGCGCGCCGGCGACGCGGACGTGGTCGGCCCCGGCCTGCTCGATCGTGACGTGGCGGAAATCGCAGACGACGTCGGGCAGCACGTAGGCAGCGGGATCGCCGATCTCGTACAGCAGCTGCTCGGCGACGGCGGCGCGCGCGACCAGCCCGCCGGTGCCGGCCGGCTTGGT
>DATIDZ010000462.1:0-12550 GCA_035456045.1 Caldimonas sp. | reverse complement strand
TGGCGTCGCTGCCGACAAGATCGAATTGAAGAAGCCGGAGTCGATCACCGGCAGCGGCAGCCCCGCCGAAGCGCGCCGCGTCGAGGTGGCCCTGAACTGACGCCGTCGTCGACGGCGTGACAGGGCTGGCTCCCGGCTGAGCGCCTTCCCGCCCCACGCGCCTCGAGCGCGATAGATCGCCGACCCTCGCGGGTCGGCGATTTCGTTTGTGGTGCACCTTCGTGTGCCGAGCCGGTGCATGGGCATGTGATTTGCCGCCGTCGAGCGGTTCAGCACATTTCAAGAGCCGCGAGGACACGGTGAGTCGGGAAGGATGTCGCCGGACCTGGAACGCGTGGGGTGGCGCCGCGTTCGCGCTCGTTTGCGCGCATGCGCTGGCCGCCGCACCCGCTCCCGACAGCGCCGGGGTCGCAGCGAGCAACGCCGCTTCACCCGCCGGCAGGGCATCGGCGCCCTCCGGAGACTGGCCCAGCGTCGCCCACGACCCGCAGGGAACGCGCTTCAGCCCGCTCGACCAGATCAACGCCGGCAACGTCGGCACCTTGAAGCTGGCGTTCAGCTTCCCGACGGGCAACGACAAGGGCCACGAGGCCGCACCGCTGGTGGTCGGCGACACGATGTACCTCGTCACGCCCTATCCGAACACGGTGTACGCACTCGACCTTCGCCAGCCCAAGGCCACGGTCAAGTGGAAGTTCGATCCCAAGCCGTCGGCAAGCTCGCAAGGCGTGGCCTGCTGCGACCTCGTCAACCGCGGCGCGGCCTATGCAGACGGGCGCCTCTTCGTCAACACGCTCGACACGCAGACGATCGCGATCGACGCCGCGAGCGGCCGCGAGCTCTGGCGCACCAAGCTCGGCGACATCACGCGTGGCGAGACTGTCACGATGGCGCCGCTCGTCGTCGACGGCAAGGTGCTGGTCGGCAACAGCGGCGGCGAGCTCGGCGTGCGCGGGTGGATGGCCGCGCTCGATGCAGCGACCGGCCAGATCGCCTGGCGCGCCTACAGCACCGGCCCCGACAGCGACGTGCGCATCGGCGCGTCGTTCAAGCCGTTCTACGCGCAGGACCGCGGCCGGGACCTCGGCGTGTCGACGTGGCCGGGGTCGACGTGGAAGCTCGGCGGCGGCACCCCGTGGGGATTCGTCTCGTACGACCCGGCGCTCGATCTCGTCTTCTACGGCACCGGCAATCCCGGCCCGTGGAACCCGGAGCAGCGGCCCGGCCCGAACAAATGGACCTCGGGCGTGTTCGCACGCAAGCCCGCCACCGGCGAAGCGGTCTGGTACTACCAGTGGAGCCCGCACGACCTGCACGACTACGACGGCGTCAACGAGAACGTCCTCATCGACCTGGCGATCGGCGGGCGTGAACGGCCGGTCGTCGTCCATCCCGATCGCAACGGCTATCTCTACGTGCTCGACCGCACGACCGGCCAGGTGCTGTCGGCCGATCCGTTCGTGCCGATCACGACGTCGACCGGCGTCGACCTGGAGACGGGCGCGCTCAAGTACGACCCGAAGAAGGATCCTCGCGCCGGCCAGACGACGCGCGACATCTGCCCCGCGTCGCCCGGCGGCAAGGACTGGCAGCCCTCGGCATGGTCGCCGCGAACGAAGCTGCTCTACATCCCGCATCAGAACCTGTGCCAGGACGCGGAGACGTACCAGGTGAGCTACATCGCCGGAACGCCGTACGTCGGTGCCGACATCAAGATGAAGGCCGGCCCCGGCGGCCACCGCGGCGAGTTCACCGCCTGGGATCCGGTCGCGCGCAAGAAGGTCTGGGGACTCAAGGAGAGCTTCCCGGTCTGGAGCGGCGCGCTCGCGACCGCGGGCGACGTCGTCTTCTACGGCACGATGGACGGCGCCTTCAAGGCCGTCGACGCCAGGACCGGCGCTCCGCTCTGGCAATTCAAGACGAGCTCGGGCGTCATCGGCCAGCCGATCAGCTACCGCGGCCCCGACGGCAAGCAGTACGTCGCCGTCTTCGCCGGCGTCGGTGGCTGGGCCGGCGCGATCGTCAGCGCGCCGATCGATCCGCAGGATTCGACCGCCGCGCTCGGCTTCGTCAACGCGATGAAGGACCTGCCGCTTGCGACCAAGAAGGGCGGCACCTTGTATGTCTTCAGCCTGCCCTGATCGGCGCCGCATCGGCGCCGTGGCGGTGGCGCTCGCCGCGCTGCTGGCGATGCCGTGCGCGCTTGCCGAGCGCACGCTGCGCGTCTGCGCCGAGCCCGACAACCTGCCGCTGTCGAACGCGCGCGAGGCCGGCTTCGAGAACCGGATCGCGCGCGTCGTCGCCGGCGAGCTGGGCGCGACGCTCGTCTACGAATGGCAACCGCAACGGCGCGGCTTCGTCAGGAAGACGATCGGCGCCGACGTGTGCGACGTGTGGATCGGCGTTCCGGCCGGCCTCGATCGCGTCCTCACGACGCGACCGTACTACCGCTCGGGCTACGTCTTCGTGAACCGCGCCGATGCGCGCGAGCCGCTCGCGTCGTTCGCCGATCCGCGCCTCGCGACGCTGCGCATCGGCGTGCAGCTGATCGGCAACGACCTGGCCGCGTCGCCGCCCGCGCTCGCGCTCGCGCGCGCCGGCGCGACCGCCCGCGTCGTCGGCTATCCGGTCTACGGCGAAGGCTCGGCCGCCGAGCGCATCAGCCTCGACCTCGCCGCCGGCCGCCTCGATGCGGCGCTCGTCTGGGGCCCGCAGGCGGGCTACTTCGTCGACCACGCGCCGGCGCCGCTCGCCGTCGTTCGTGCCGTCGCGCCGGCAGGGTTCGACGTGCCGTTCGAGTTCTCGATCGCGATGGGCGTGAGGAAGGACGATGCCGGACTGCGGCGCGACCTCGACGCGGCGCTCGAGCGTCGCGGCGCGGAGATCGACGCCATCCTCGAGGCCTACGGCGTGCCGAGGCTCGACGATGGCGCGACGGCGCTGTCCGCGGTGTCGACAGGGAAGCGGCCATGACGCCCCGCCTTCTCGTCGCGATGCTCGTCGCCGTCGCGATCGCCGGCTGCTATCGCGAGAAGCGCGAGTTCCAGTCGCCGCCGCCCGCGTCGCCTCCCGATCCCGTCAGGTCGAGCGAGCTTCGGCCCGGCGACCGGCCTGCGCTGCGGCCCGGATCGAAGCCGACGCCGGACCGCTCGCGCCTCGACGAGAACGCTTATGCGGTCAACCAGGGCAAGCGTCTCTTCCGCTGGTACAACTGCAGCGGCTGCCACGGCGGCGGCGGTGGCGGCGGCATGGGTGCCACGCTTTCCGATGCCGGCTGGCGCTACGGCCACGAGCCGGCTGCCATCTACGCGACCATCGTCGAAGGCCGGCCGAACGGCATGCCGGCGTTCGGCGGCCGCATCCCCGACGACCAGGTCTGGCAGCTCGTCGCCTACGTGCGCTCGCTGAGCGGCCAGCTGAGGAAGGACGTCGCACCGAGCCGCAGCGACTCGATGTCCGGCGCGCCGCCGGAAAACGAGCGCGGCACCGCCAGGCCGAAGCCGGAAGCGACGGCCTCGACCCCGTCCTGACATGCGCCGGCCACGACTCGTCGCCTCCGCGCTCGCCGCCGTCGCGTCGGCGACGACGGCGCTGGCGCAGGAGCGCGCCTTCGTCGTCCCGGGAGCGCACGACGCGCTGCTCGCGGCCGGACCGCAGGCGGCGCGCATCGGCGCGCTGTGGAACCTGACGGTCTTCATCTGCACCGCCGTCTTCTGCGCGGTGCTGATCGCGCTGGTCTTCGCGCTCTGGCGGAGCGGCCGCACGCGCGAAGACGAACCGGCCGACCTGTCGTCGATCGGCCGGCACGAGCGCGGCCCGTACCTCAGCGTCGTCTGGTCGGTCGGCGTCTCGATCGCGCTGCTATTCGTGCTGATCGTGGCGAGCGTCGTCACCGACCGGGCCCTCGCCCGCGCCTCGCTCGACAACGCGGTGCGGATCGACGTCACCGGCCACCAGTGGTGGTGGGAGCTGACCTACCGCGGCGAGTCGCCCGGCGACAACTTCAGCGCCGTCAACGAGCTGCACGTGCCGGTCGGTCGCCCGGTCGTGCTTCGCCTGAACGCCGACGACGTGATCCACAGCCTGTGGGTGCCGAGCCTGGCGGGCAAGAAGGACCTGATCCCCGGTCGCACGGCGACGATGAGCTTTCGCGCCGATCGCCCCGGCCGCTATCGCGGCCAGTGCGCCGAGTTCTGCGGCTACCAGCACGCCTTCATGGCGTTCGAGGTGATCGCCGATGCGCCCGAGCAGTACGACGCGTGGGCGGCGACCCAGCGGCGGCCCGCCGCCGAGCCCGCCGACGCGACGGCGCAACGCGGCCGGGACGTGTTCCTCGGCAGCACCTGCATCATGTGCCACGCCATCGACGGCACGACCGCTGCGGCGCGCAAGGGACCCGACCTGACCCACGTCGGCGGTCGCTCGACGATCGCCGCGGGCACGCTGCCGAACCGGCCCGGCGAGCTCGCGCGCTGGATCGCCAATCCGCACGACTTCAAGCCCGGCGTGAACATGCCGGCGACGGCACTGTCGAGCGACGACATGAGCGCCCTCGTCTCGTATCTCGGCGGGCTCAAATGACCACCGCGCCGCTCCCCCGTCCTCGCGTCAACAGCGTCCCGCCGACGGCCGACGACGCCGCTGCGCTCGAGCGCACGTGGCGCGACCCGCCCGGGCTCGCCGGCTGGCTTTCCGCCATCAACCACAAGTCGATCGGCAAGCGCTTCATCGTCACGGCGTTCGGCTTCTTCGTCCTCGGCGGCCTGCTCGCGGCGGCGATGCGGCTGCAGCTCGCGCGCCCCGACAACCACCTCATCGGCCCCGATCTGTACAACCAGATCTTCACGATGCACGGCACGACGATGATGTTCCTGTTCGCCGTGCCGGTGATGCAGGCGATGTCGGTCTACCTCGTGCCGTTGATGATCGGCACGCGCAGCGTCGCCTTCCCGCGCATGAATGCCTACGCGTACTGGGTGTACCTGTTCGGCGGGCTGATGCTGTTCATCGCCTTCGCGCTCAACATCGGGCCGGACGCCGGCTGGTTCGCCTACGTGCCGCTGTCGGGCCCCGACTACTCGCCCGGCAAGCGCGTCGACTTCTGGGCGCAGATGATCACCTTCACCGAGCTCTCCGGCCTGCTCGAGGCGGTCATCCTGATCACCACCGTCTTCAAGCTGCGCGCGCCGGGGATGACGCTCAACCGCATCCCGCTGTTCGTCTGGGGCATGCTGGTGACGGCCTTCATGGTGATGTTCGCCATGCCCTCGGTGATGCTCGCCAGCACGGCGCTCATCACCGACCGCCTCGTCGGCACGCACTTCTACAACCCGGCCGAGGGCGGCGATGCGATCCTCTGGCAGCACCTGTTCTGGTTCTTCGGCCACCCCGAGGTCTACCTGATCTTCATCCCCGGGCTCGGCTTCATGTCGTCGATCATCCCGACGTTCGCGCGCCGGCCGATCTTCGGCTATTCGGCGATGGTGCTCTCGCTCATCGCGACCGCGTTCCTCGCCTTCGGGCTGTGGGTCCACCACATGTTCGCGACCAACCTGCCCGAGCTCGGCAAGAGCTTCTTCACGGCGGTGAGCATGCTGATCGCCGTGCCGTCGGCGATCCAGATCTTCTGCTGGCTGGCGACGCTGTGGACCGGCCGCCTGGTCTTCCGCACGCCGCTCCTCTTCACGCTGGCGTTCTTCTTCGTCCTCGTCCTCGGCGGCATGACCGGCCTGATGCTCGCGTCGGTGCCGCTCGACCTCCAGGTGCACGACACCTACTTCGTCGTCGCCCACCTGCACTACGTGCTGATCGGCGGCGCCGTCTTCCCGCTCTTCGGCGCCTTCTACTACTGGTTCCCCAAGATCACCGGAAGGATGATGAGCGAGCGCCTCGGCCGCTGGAACTTCTGGCTGTTCCTGATCGGCTTCAACGTCACCTTCTTTCCGATGCACCTGCTCGGCCTGCACGGCATGCCGCGCCGCGTCTACACGTATCCGACCGAGATGGGGTGGGGAGCGATGAACGCCGTCGCCTCGCTGGGCGCGCTGACGATCGCAGTGAGCATGCTGCTCTTCGTCGTCAACGTCTGGCGGAGCCTGCGGGTCGGTTCGCCGGCCGGCGCGAATCCGTGGGGGGCCGGAACGCTCGAATGGTCGACGCCTTCGCCGCCGCCGGCGTGCAACTTCGAGGCGCTGCCGGTCGTCGCCGGTCGCGATCCGCTCTGGGAACCGGGCGGGCAGGAGGGGCACGTGGCCGGCCTGTCGATCGACAGCCGCGAAGTGCTGATGACGAGCGTCCTCGACGCCAGGCCCGAGACGCGCGAGTCGTTTCCCGAGCCCACGATCTGGCCCTTCGCGGGGGCGGTCGCAACGACCGTCCTCTTCGTCGGCTCGATCTTCACGCCCTGGGCGATCGTCTGGGGTGCGGTGCCCGTCGGCATCGCGCTCACCGCGTGGTTCTGGCCGCGCCGGCGCGAGAACCGCGCGCATCTCGCGCTGGAGCAAGTGCCATGAGCGGCTTCGTCTCGTCTGGCCCGCGTCCGGTCGCGACGACCGACATCGTCGTCCAGGACGGAGCGCTCGACGTGTCCGGCCTGGCCAGCTTCGGCTTCAGCCACAGCAGCCTGATGTGGTGGGGCACGGCGGGATTGATGGCGATCGAGAGCACTGTCTTCGCGATCGCCGTCGTCATGTACTTCTACCTTCGCAGCCAGGCCGACGTGTGGCCGTTGAGCGCGCCCGCGCCAGAGCTCGGCTGGGGAACGATCAACACGATCATCCTGATCCTCAGCGTCGTCCCGAACCACCTGGCCAAGCGCGCGGCCGAGCGGCTCGACCGCGGCGGCGTGCAGTTGTGGCTGAGCATCTGCCTCCTCTTCGCCCTGGTCTTCCTCGGCGTCCGCGGCCTCGAGCTCTCCGCCCTCAACGTGCGCTGGGACGCGAACGCGTACGGCTCGATCGTCTGGCTGCTCATGATGCTGCACACCGTGCACCTCGTCACCGACGCGTGGGACACGACGGTGCTCGACGTGCTCTTCTTCTCCGGACCGCTCGAGGGCCGGCGCTACGTCGACGTCAGCGAGAACGCGCTCTACTGGTACTTCGTCGTCCTCAGCTGGCTGCCGATCTATGCGGTCGTCTACCTGGCGCCTCGCTTCTGAAGTCGGTGCTGCCATGCAATCCTGGCCTGCCCTCCTCCTCGCGCCGCTGATCGCCCTCGGCCAGCTGTCGATCGCCTACGCGCTCGTGTCGCCCTCGTGCGCGAGCCAGGATCGCAGCAGCCTGCACGCGGTCGCCGCGGCGTCGGTGCTGCTCGTCCTCGCCATGACGGTGTTCGCCTGGCGCGACTGGTGGCGGCCCGACGCGACGCCGGCAGCCGACGCCGACCCGCGCCGGGCGCCGACCGTACCGACGGTGACCCGCGCCGACTCCGGCGATGCGCAGGAGCGCCCGCACTTCGTCGCCCAGATCGCCGTCGTCGTCGGAGCGCTCTCGACGCTCGTCGCCATCACCCTGTGGCTGCCGATCTGGATCCTCTCGCCGTGCTATTGAGCCGCGCCGCGCGGCCACGGGCCGCGTTGCGAGCAGTCGCCGGGTGCGCGGCGATGCTCTGCGTTCCATTGGCGGCGGCGCATGCCGTCGACCCAGGGTCGTCGAGCTCGACGCCGTCGCTGGCGTGGTCCTTCGAGCCGTGGGTCATCGCCTGTCTGGCGATCAGCGCGGCCCTGTACACCGGGGGCATCGCGCGCCTCTGGCGGCGCGCCGGGCCGGGACGGGGCGTCCACCGCCGGCGCGCCCTGGCCTTCGCGGCCGGGTGGCTCGCCGCGGCCGGGGCGCTGGTGAGCCCGCTCGACGGCCTCGGCGGCCAGCTGTTTTCCGCGCACATGCTGCAGCACGAGGCGCTGATGGTCGTCGCCGCGCCCTTGTTCGTTCTGGGCCGGCCGCTGGCGGCGTTCGCCTGGGCGCTGCCGCCCGCGTGGCGACGCGCGATCGGCCGCTTCTTCCATCGGCCGGTCTGGCGCGTGCCGTGGCTGCGGGTCACCGCGCCGCTCGCCGCCTGGCTGATCCATGCCGCGGTGCTGTGGCTGTGGCACATCCCGGCGGGCTTCGAGGCGGCGCTGGCGAGCGACGCCATCCATGCGCTGCAGCACACGAGCTTTCTCCTCGCCGCGCTGCTCTACTGGTGGAGCGTGATCGGCCACGGGCGCCAGCGCGGCGCAGCGATGGCATCGCTCTTCACGACGATGATCCTCACCGGCGCGCTCGGCGCGCTGCTGACGCTCTCGCAGACGGCCTGGTATCCGACCTACGCGACCCGCACGCTCGCCTTCGGCCTGGACCCGCTCGAGGACCAGCAGCTCGGCGGCCTGATCATGTGGATCCCGGCGGGCGCCGCCTACGTCGCGTGCGGTCTGGCGACCGCGGCGCGCTGGCTGCAACGTCAGGAGCGGCTCGAGCCGGCGGCGTGAGAATGCGCGGTCCATGACCGACGCGCACACCGAACCGCTCACCCTCGACGTCTCCGGCAGCGGCACGGTCTCGGCCCTGCTGACGTCCCCCACCGACGCGCGGGCCGGCCTCGCGCTCGCCCACGGCGCCGGCGCCGGCATGCACCACGCGTTCATGGCGGCCGTCGCCGAAGGGCTGGGCCGGCGCGGCATCGCCGTGCTGCGCTTCCAGTTTCCTTCCATGGAGCGAGCGTCGCGCCGGCCCGATCCGCCGCGCGTCGCCCACGCCGCCGTCCGCGCCGCAGCCGCGGAGGCCAGGCGGCGCCTCGGCCGGGTCCCCCTCTACGCCGGCGGCAAGTCGTTCGGAGGCCGCATGACGTCGCAGGCGCACGCGGAGGCGCCGCTCGCGGGCGTGACCGGCCTGGTGTTTCTCGGCTTTCCCCTGCATCCCGCGGGCCGCCCCGGCGACGAGCGCGGCGAGCACCTCGCGCGCGTCGCCTGCCCGATGCTGTTCCTCCAGGGCACCCGCGACGAGCTGGCCGACGTCGCCCTGATCAGCGCCCTGGCCGCCCGCCTGGGCGAGCGCGCGACGCTCGCGATGTTCGACGATGCCGATCACGCATTCCACGTGCGAGCGCGCAGCGGCAGCAACGATGCCGAGGTGCTCGAGCACCTGCTCGACACCATCGTCGCGTGGATGGAGAGCGTCGCCGCGGCGCGACCGCGCTGAGGTCCCGGAAGGCGGCGCGCTGCGGCCGCAGCGGCCTACGGCTTGCCGTCGTGGACGAGGCGCAAGCCCTGGCCGCCGCTGCGGACGCGGTTGCGGCCCGCATGCTTGGCCGCGTAGCACGCGTCGTCGGCGGCTGCGAGGACGCTGGCGACGTCGTCGTAGCCGTCGTCGATCTGGACCACGCCGATGCTCACGCCGACGCGGAAGTGCTTGCCCTGCCAGACCAGCGAATGCGAGTCGACGCGAGCGCGGATCTGCTCGGCGACGTTCAGCGCGGTGGGCAGCGCGCACGCGTGCAGAAGGACGGCGAACTCGTCGCCGCCGAGCCGTGCCGCCAGGTCGATCGAGCGGATCCGCGCCAGCAGCAGCGCCGCGACGTCGCGCAGCAGCTGGTCGCCGGCGGCGTGCCCGGCGGCATCGTTGACCGCCTTGAAGCCGTCGAGGTCGACATAGAGGACGCATGCGACCTCGCGGCGACGTCGGTCCTCGAGGTGCTCGGCGAGCCGGCTCTCGAATTCCTGCCGGTTGGCGATGTTCGTGAGCGCGTCGTGCGTCGCCGCCCAGGAGAGCGCGTTGCGCTTGCGTCGCTCCTCGCTCACGTCGCCGAGCGTCCAGATCGTTCCCGCGCTGGCGTCGTTGCGGCTCACCGGCGCACCGAGCAGCTGGCCCCAGAAGCGGCTGCCGTCGCGGCGCACGAACTCGATCTCCTCGGCGAACACGCGACCGACGCCGAAGGCGGCCGCCACGCGCGTGCCGAGCCCTTGGTAGAACTCGTCGGAGGCGTAGATGACGCGCGCCGCCTCGCCGTCGAGGCCCGAGCCCTCGTAGCCGAGCAGCCGGTTGAACTCGTCGCTGACGAGCTCGAAGCGGCGATTGCGCGTGAAGGCGATGCCGACCGGCGCCTTGGCCATCACCGCGCGCATCTTGGCGAGCAGCAGCTGGCCCGCAGCCTGGCCCGCCTTGCGCTCGCGCATGACGTGCTGCAGCACGCGCGAGAGCTCGCCGAGCTCGCCGCCGAGATCGGGCCAGCCGCCCTCGACGTCGGCGTCCTCGGCGATCAGCTGCAAGGCGCGCTGCTTGAGCCGGGCCAGTGGGCGCAGGAGGTAGAAGGTGATGAGCAGGGTCAGCAGGCCGCCGCCGGCGGCGACGCCGAAGGCGAGCCAGCGCGCGCGCTTCTCGCCTTCGATGACACCGCCGAGGAGCACGTCGGCGCGACCTGAGCGCAGCACCAGCCAGTCGGCGTCGGGAACGCCGGCGAGGCCGACCTCGTGGTCGCCGGCGCGCACGGCGTAGCCGGCCGGCTCGATCGGGCTGCCGCGCTGGCGCCAGTCCTGCAAGGCGGCGGCAATGGTGGGCTCCGACAACCCGTCGCGCAGCACCCATTCGCGAGCCGGATGCGACAGGATCTGGCCCTTGGCGTCGACGACGATCGTCGTGACGGGGCTGCGGCGGTCCGTGGTGTCCTGCGTCAGGTCATCGAGCAGCGACCGGCTCGACAGGCGCAGGGAGCCGCCGAGCACGGCGGCGACGCTGCCGTTGGCAGCGAACACCGGCATGGTGAGGACGACGATCGGCTCGCCCGAGACGCGCGACGAGGCGATGCGGGCGATCATCGGCCGGTGCTCGCGAACCGTGTCCTTGAAGTAGTCGCGATCGGCGACGTTGCGGTGGGGATCGCGGGCGCCGTTCTCGTCGCTGACGAGCACGATCGTGCCGTCGAGCGAGACCACGAAGACGCTGGCGAACAGCGTCGACAGAACGCTCTGCCCCTGGACGACCTCAATGAGCCGGGGGGTGTCGCGCAGCGCGACCGGCGACAGCTGCAGGGCGACGCTGCGCAAGGCGCGCTGCAGCCCGATCAGGCGCTGCGACACGGTCGCCGCGATCCGGCGCGCGTCGTCTTCCTGCGAGTCGAGAACGATCTGCTCGCTGCTGCGCCCGACCTCGCGCAGCACGAAGATGACCGTCAGCGTCACGCTCGCGAGGATCAGCAGCGCGCCGGCGAGCGCGATGCGAACCTTCAACGAGCGAAGACTGAACGTTTCCCGGGCCGCGCGCATTCATGCTTTTCGGTACGCCCGGGAGTCTTTCGCATCTCGTCGACGCGAATTGTGTGAAATTGATGCGCGCGGGCGCGAAACGTGACCGATTGATCGGTCTGCGCGGCGCAGGCGGGGCGCCGCGTGGCGCCCCGACGTCGATTCAGGCCGGCTCTTCGGCCATCAGCTCGGACTTGCGCTCCGCCAGCTGCTCGGCGAGGCCGGCGAGGTCCATCTTGGCGCGCCGGCACTTGGGAAACATCTGCCCTTCTTCTTCCTGGACGTGATGGTCGACGTACTCGCCCAGCACGGTGACCTTGGCGTCGTAGAGCTCGTCGTCGGGCGACATCGACTGGATCTGCGCGATCAGGTCCTTGGCGGAGGCGTGCTCGACCTCGGCTTCGTCGAGCAGGTCTTCCTCGACTTCGGCCTGGCGCGCGGCGGGGTAGAAAATCTCTTCCTCGATCGTCGCGTGAACGGTCAGCATCTGGCAGATCTGCATCGCCAGTGCCTGGCGCTCCTGTCCGTCAGCTTCGTTGTCGGCGAGCTTCTCGTACTGGCGGAACAGCTTCTTCACGTCGGCATGGTCGCGCTGCAGCAGGACCGTCGCGTCGGTCTTCGCGGCACGCGCGCTCGCAGCCGGCTGCTTCCTGGCGGCGGTCTTCTTCGCGGTGCTCGTGGCGCTGCGTTTCTTGGCGGTACTTTTCTTGGCCGTGGCCATGGGCTCCTCCTGGATCGCTCGCGACGGTGCGGCGGTGAGCAGCGGTTGGCAAGCCGCATGCCGCACCGCGGAGGCGCGCGGATTGCCTCGACCGCCGCGTCGACGACTACCAAGAGAACGATGCTCGCTGCCGATGCCCCGACCGACGCCCCGAACGATGCCCCGACCGCCCTCGAGATGTGGGGCGGCGTCGAATGCACGGTGAACCGGGTTCGGGACACCTATTTCACCCAGCTCGATCGCAGCGGGCACGCCGAGCGTGACGGCGACCTCGCGCGCTTCGCGGCGCTCGGCATCCGCTCGCTTCGCTACCCGGTGCTGTGGGAAGCGAGCGCGCCCGAAGGACTCGAGACGGCCGACTGGGCCTGGGCCGACCGACGCTTGCCGGCCCTGCACCGGCTCGGCATCGCGCCGATCGTGGGACTGGTTCATCACGGCAGCGGCCCGCGCCACACCAGCCTGGTCTGCCCTCGCTTCGCCGAGGGGCTGGCGCAGTTCGCCGGAGCGGTCGCGCAACGGTTTCCGTGGGTCGAGCACTGGACCCCCGTCAACGAGCCGCTGACGACCGCGCGCTTCAGCGCCCTGTACGGCGTCTGGTACCCGCATGCGCGCGA
>DATIDZ010000461.1:0-7361 GCA_035456045.1 Caldimonas sp. | reverse complement strand
CGAGGCGATGCCGGAGGTGCGAAAGGCGTTGGCAGCGCCCGACGTGTTCGAGCGGATCAGCAGGCGCGAGCCGCTCGCGTCGGTCATGATGAGCGCGGTCACGCCCGCGCCGGCGGCGTTGATCTTGTCGCGCACCGTCGCGAGCGTGTCGGTCGCCGTGACGGCGATGTCGACCGCGGTCGCGCCGGCCTTCGGCGTGAAGCTGGTCTGGCCGGCGCCATAGCTGCCGAGCTCGATGCGAAGCGTGCCGGCGCCGGGCGTCGTCGTCGCCGGGGCGGCGCTGCCGGTGGCGATGGTCTGCACGCTGGCGAGCGCCTGCACCTCGACCGTGTACGAACCCGCGGCCGAATTGTTCGTCGTGGCGGAGACCGCCGTGCTCGACGAATTGGTGATCGTCTGGCCCCAGGTCGTCGTGCTGCCGAGCTTCGCCGCGAGGTCGCGCAGCGTCGAGACCGCGCTCTTGATCTTGCCGTACTCGGAGACCGTGCTCTGGATCGCGGTCGCCTTGGTCTGGAGGGCGGTGAGCGGCTTCTGCTCGATCGCCATCAGCTGCGTGACGATCGAGTTGACGTCGAGGCCGCTGCCGATGCCTGCAGAACTGATCGTCATGGCCGAGCCTTCATCTCAAAACGTCGTGGCCGGCAGTGCCGGTGCCATCGATCTCGGCCGTCGCCGCCCGAACTTGAGGGGCGACGGCCGGGAACGCGACACTTTCGAGGATCAGTTCCTGAGCAGCGCGAGCACGGTCTGGGGCAGCTGGTTGGCCTGCGCCACCATCGCCGTTCCGGCCTGCTGCAGGATCTGGGCGCGCGACAGGTTCGCCGTCTCGGCGGCGAAGTCGGCGTCCATGATCCGGCCGCGCGCGGCCGACTGGTTCTCGCCCGTGATCTGCAGGTTCGTGATCGCGAAGCCGAAGCGGCTCATCGCCGCGCCGTAAGTCGCCCGGTTGGTCGTGATCACGTCGAGCTTCGCGTCGATCGCGGTCAGCGCGGTGGCGGCGTTCGCCGCCGTGGTGATGTCGCCTCCGACCGTCGTCACCTGCACCGTGGTCACGGTCAGCGTGTCGCCGTTGTTGGCGCCGACCTGGAAGGTCTGCGCGCCCGCTCCGGCACCGACGATCGCGTTGCCGTTGAACTTGGTCTGGGTGGCGATGCGCGTGATTTCAGCCGACAGCTGCTGGTATTCGGTGTCGAGGTTGGCGCGGTCGCTGGCGCCGTTCGAGCCGTTCTGGGACTGCACCGCGAGCTCGCGCATGCGCTGGAGCGCATCGGTCATCGTCGCGAGCGCGCCTTCGGCGGTCTGCGCGAGCGAGATGCCGTCGTTGGCGTTGCGGATCGCGACGTTGGTGCCGCGGATCTGCGCGTTCATGCGGTCGGCGATCGCCAGGCCCGCGGCATCGTCCTTCGACGAGTTGACGCGCAGCCCCGAGGACAGGCGCTCCATCGAGGTCGCCAGGGACGACTGCGAAGTGTTGAGGTTGCGTTGCGCGTTGAGCGAAACGATGTTCGAGTTGATGGTCTGCGGCATGAGGGCACTCCTGGCAGGAATGAAGGCCTCCGGCAACGACGCCGGGATCGTCAGCGCCGTGAGTTCGGCCTGTGCGCAATTCTTGAGCCCTCCTTTCTGCCGCGGTCGCGCGAAGAAGGCCGGTTCGACCCGTCAATTCGTCGCCCAAGAAAAAAGCCGCCCCGGAGGGCGGCTTCGAGCGGCGGCGCGTCGGGCGCCGGCGTTCAGCGCAGCAGCGTCAGCACCGTCTGCGGCAGCTGGTTGGCTTGCGCCACCATCGCGCTGCCGGCCTGCTGCAGGATCTGCGCCCGCGAGAGGTTCGACGTCTCCGCCGCGAAGTCGGCGTCCATGATCCGGCCGCGTGCGGCGGTCTGGTTCTCGCCCGTGATCTGCAGGTTCGAGATCGCGAAGCCGAACCGGCTGATCGCGGCGCCGTAGCTCGCGCGGCTCGTGCTGATCGTGTCGAGCATGCCGTCGAGCGCGGTGATGGCTGCGCCCGCGAGGGTGGTGGTGGTGAGGCCGCCGCCGACTGACGTGACGGTGGACGTCGTGATCGTCAGCGTGTCGCCGTTGTTGGCGCCGACCTGGAACACCTGCGCGCCGGAGCTGACGCCGATGATCGCCGTGCCGTTGAACTTGGTCTGCGCGGCGATGCGGAGGATTTCCGCCGACAGGGCCTGGTATTCGGTGTCGAGGTTGGCGCGGTCGGTCGTGCCGTTCGAGCCGTTCATGGCCTGGACCGCGAGTTCGCGCATGCGCTGCAGGGCGTCGGTCACCGTGGAGAGCGCGCCTTCAGCGGTCTGGGCCAGCGAGATGCCGTCGTTGGCATTGCGGATGGCGACGTTGATGCCCTTGATCTGGGCGTTCATGCGCGTTGCGATCGCCAGACCGGCAGCGTCGTCGCCGGCCGAATTCACGCGCAGGCCCGAGGACAGGCGCTGCATCGAGGTCGCGAGCGACGACTGGCTGGTGCTGAGATTGCGCTGAGCGTTCAGCGAAATCATGTTGGTGTTGATGGTCATCGGCATGAAAGGAACTCCTAAGGTTGATTGATCCCGGCCTGGCCGCCGGCGTTACACGCGGTTGCATCGAGCGCGGGCGCCCGCTGCTTCCGTTTGCATGCCGTTGTTCGCGACGGGTGTCACGTTCGCCGGCACCGCCCGCGCCAGACAACCTCGGTTCGTGCAGCCTTCACTGCCACCCCTCGGCCGGCTAACCGGACCACGAACCCGGATTCCAGGCACGTTGGCTGGGTTATCGAGCCCGGTCCTGTGAACTTGAGGTCAAACCCACGCGGGTGTGCAAAACCGCCGCCATCTGCGCGGTGTCGTATCGATCGAAAAGAGCTTCGAGCCCCGCGCTTTTCGACGCGTCGGGTGGCGGTGCTGTCGCGATGGGCCTGGCGAACTGGCGGGCTCCATCCGGCCATATCCGCGCATTGCGAGCGGCGTCGCCGCCTACCCTATCGGTTCCGATCCCTCTCCGGGCGTGGCCGCGCTTCCCGCCCCTCGCGTCATGGCCCTTCAGCTTCCCCGTCCCGCGCCGCCCGGATCCTCGCCCGCCCACGCGCGCGCCCATCGGCTTTGGGAGGCGGGCCAGTCGCACGCGCGGCGCGAGCAATGGCCGCTCGCGGTCCGCTCGTTCGAGGAGGCCGCGGCGCTCCATGGCGACACCGCCTACGCCCTGGCCGCCACGAACGCGCTGATCAAGGCCGGGCGCGCCGCCGATGCGGTGCAGCGTGCCCGCGCGATCCGCGCCCGCGACCCGCGCGCCGGCCTTGCCTACACGCTCGAGTCGCATGCGCTGCTCGGCATGGGTCGGGCCGACGAGTCGATCGAGACCTTGCGGACGCTGCCTGCCGACGTCCAGCGCGACGCCGACCACCACGTCTCGCTCGCCGTCTCGCTGCAGCAAAGCCGCCGTCACGAGGAGGCGATCCGCTCGTTCTTCGACGCCTTGGCGCTGAAGATCGACGACGCGCTCGCGCACTTTCGACTCGGCATGTCGTTCAAGGCGCTCGGCATGAAGGCGGAGGCCGCGGAATGCGTGCGCACCGCCGTCCTGCTCGGGCTCGGCAGCAGCGACCTGGCGGCGCGCGGGCAGCTGGTCTTCCTCGAACGCGAGGCGTGCCGCTGGGCCGCTGCCGACGAGGCGATGAGCGGCCTGCGCGCGGCCGCTCGCGCGCTGCCGGACGAAGCGCCGATCGAGACCAGCCCGTTCCCGCACGCGGTGCTGGTCGACGACCCGCTCGAGCAGCTCAAGGTCGCGCGCCACTACGCGCTCCACGCCGCCCAGCTGTATCGCCCCCTGCCTCGCCGCGCGGCGCGCGCGCATGGTCGGCGCCTGCGAATCGGCTACCTGTCGGCCGACTTCCACATCCATGCGACGAGCCAGCTGATGGCGCAGATGTTCGAATGCCACGACCGCAGCGAGTTCGAGGTGACGCTGCTGTCGAGCGGCATGGATGACAAGAGCGCGATGCGACAGCGGATGGTCGCCGCGTGCGAGCGCTTCGAGGACCTGCACGGCCAGCGTTTCGACGCGATCGCCCGGCGTGCGCGCGAGCTCGAGATCGACATCCTGGTCGACCTCAAGGGGGCGACCAACGACACGCTGATGCCGGTGCTGGCGCAGCGGCCGGCGCCGCTGCAGGTCGCGTGGCTCGGCTTTCCGGGAACGACGGGCGCGCCCTACATCGACTACGTGATCGGCGACCCAGTCGTGACGCCGCTCGCCGACGCCGCCCACTTCAGCGAGAAGATCGCCCAGATGCCGCATTGCTACCAGCCGAACGACGCACGAAGGGCGCTGCCGGCGCCGGCGACGCGGGCCGAGGTCGGCCTGGCCGACGACGCGCTCGTGCTGTGCGCCTTCCATCAGTCGTACAAGATCTCGGCGGAGGTGTTCGCCACCTGGTGCGACCTGCTGCAACGGCTGCCCGGCTCGGTCCTGTGGCTGCTGCAATGGAACACCAACGTGCAGCAGTCGCTGACCGCGGCGGCATGCGCACACGGCATCGATGCCGACCGGCTCGTTTTCGCGCCGGTCCTGCCGCTCGACATCCACCTCGCCCGGCTCGCCTGCGCCGACCTGTTCCTGGACGCCTGGCCCTGCAACGCCCACACGACGGCGAGCGAGGCGCTCTGGGTCGGCGTTCCGGTCGTCACCGTCCACGGCCGCACGTTCGCCCAGCGCGTTGCCGCCAGCCTGCTCCGGACCGCGCGCCTCGACGAGCTGATCGCCAGCGACGTCGCCGCGTACTCGGCGTTGGTCGTCGCCCTCGCCGGCGATGCGCCCCGACGTGCGGCGCTGCGCGAGCGCCTGGCGGCCGACCGCTGCACGACGCCGCTGTTCGACGGCGCCGCCTTCGCGTGCGACATCGAGGCGCTGTATCGGCGGATGTGGGCGCGCGCCGTCGCCGGCCAGGCGCCGGCGCACCTGCCCGCCGAGCGGCCGGCGGTGCGCTAGAGGCCGAAGCGCGCGGCGACGTCGCGCTCGCGAACGATGCGGACGTTGCGCGGCGCGGCGGCGACGCTATCGAGCGCCTGCGCCTTGACGGCGTCGTCGCGGACGAAGAGGAGGGCGTCCGACAGGTGCGCGCAGCGCTCCATGTCGGGGACGAACTCCACCGGAACTCGGGCTTCGCGCGTGAAGTAGTCGCGCTCGCCGCGATCGCTGGTGCCGATGCAGATCATCTGGCGCACGCCGCGGTGCAGCTCGCTGTCGCGCATCACGAACGCCAGCATCGCCTCGCACGCCAGGGTGGCGAGCGGCACGGGCAGCAGCGACTCGTAGCCGAGGCCGCGCAGGCGCATCGCCAGGTGATAGGTGTCGATCGGGTCGCGCTTGTTGGCGTGGCGCAGGCGGATCGCGACCGCCATCCGCGCGGCGATCATCTGCTGGATGCGAGCGTGCAGGCCGAAGCGCTCCTCGGCGCCGATCGTCGCGCCGGTGCGCGCGATCATGTACTCGAGGCCGCCGCGGTAGCGATCCCAGGCGTGCTCCACCTCGCTGTTGCCGAGCTGCTCGCGCACGTCGTCCTCGAAGTAGCGCGTGATCGAGACGTAGAAGGGCTCTCGCTGGATCAGGATGGCGCCCTGCGTCAGGTACTCCGCCGCGTGGACGAAGGCGAAGAACGCGTGCTCGTTGACGCGCGGCATCGTCGCCTGCAGCACGTCGCGGCGGACGATCTGGATCTCCGGAAAGATGTGGTGGCGAAGGATGTGGTCGAGCAGCTGCCCGTGCGCGTTGCGCTCGACGCGCAGGTCGTGCGGCACGCTGAAGAACTGCCCCTGCGACCGCTGCGCGACCAGGTCGAACAGCACCCACGGCGCATAGACGACGGCGAGCGTCGGGTCGGCTTCCATCTTGACGATGGCGTTGTAGACCTGGGGGCCGAGGATGCTGTCGTCGTCGGCCACGTAGACCACGTAGCGCCCGGCCGCCTGTGCCAGCACGTACTGCCAGTTGCCGTAGCCGCCGATGTTGCTGGCGTGACGCAGCGCACGGATCGGCAGGCGGTCCGCGTAGGCGGCGATCGTCGCCGCAGTGGCGTCGGTCGAGGCGTTGTCGGCGACCACCAGCTCGAACGAGAACGGGAAGTCGGCGAGCTGCACTGCCAGGCTCTCGAGAAGTGACGCGAGGTAACGGCACCGGTTGTAGGTCGGGATGCAGAAGCTGACGAGGGGAGGGCTTGTCATGGGGTCGCGATGCCAGGGCGGGGGTGACCGATTCTGGAAGCCGACGCCCGGTACGAAACCGTCGAAGTGACCTCCCGCAGTGGCCCATTTCATGGCCGGCGGGCGAGCGGCGGCTGTAGGAAGTTCCCTGACACCGGCCATGGAAGAAGCTGGACTTCAGCGACCGAGATGACCTGATGGTCGCCGCCTGTCGTGCTCTTCAGAATTCGCTCCATTGCAAGGCCAGGACCTTGCAGCAGCACAGCAAAGCAACGGAGCACTTGAAATGAACGCAGACCAGATCCTCAGCGAAATCCGCGAAGCCAACCTGTCGTACCTGATGCTGGCCCAGAGCCTCATCCGCAGCGACCGCGAGCAGGCGCTCTACCGCCTCGGCATCAGCGAGGAAAGCGCGTCGCTGATCGCCCTCCTCAGCCCGGCGCAGATGATGAAGATCGCCGCCGGCAACACGCTGCTGTGCCGCTTCCGCATGGACGACGACATGGTCTGGGGCCTGCTCACCAACCACGGCAAGAGCGCGGCCAACGACGCGACCTCGCGCCTGCATGCCTCGATCCTGCTCGCCGGCCGTCATCAAGAGGCCGCCTGACCATGCGCACCAAGAGCATCCTCACCGAAGCCAAGCAGATCAGCCGCGCCGTCGCGCTGATCGGCCTGGGCGCGCGCCTGCAGGTGCTCGAGTCGGAGACCGATCTCTCGTACGAGCGGCTGCTGCGCCTCTACAAGGAAGTCGCCGGCAAGTCGCCGAGCAAGGGCCAGCTGCCGTTCTCGACCGACTGGTTCATGACGTGGCAACCGAACATCCACGCGTCGCTGTTCCTCAACATCCACGAGTACCTGAACAAGTCGTCCGAGCTCGACGAGATCGACGCCGTCATCAAGGCGTACCAGCTCTACCAGGAGCAGACGACCGCGCAGGGCCTCGAGTCGCTGCTCTCGGTGACGCGCGCCTGGCGCCTCGTCAAGTTCGTCGACAACGGCATGCTGACGATGACCAAGTGCTCGAGCTGCGGCGGCCAGTTCGTCACGCATCCGCACGAGATCGCCAAGCACTACGTGTGCGGCCTGTGCTGCCCGCCGGCGCGCGCCGGCAAGGGCAAGGCGAGCGGCTCGATCCGCATGCACTGACGCCAACAAGTTCTCATCCGAACCCTC
>DATIDZ010000460.1:0-4273 GCA_035456045.1 Caldimonas sp. | reverse complement strand
CGGAAGCCGAACTGGCCGCCGAGGTAGCGGCCGTTGCGGTCGCCGCTCGTGCCGTTCTCGCCCGCCGCCATCATCAACTGACCGTAGAAGCCGCCGAGATTGCTCGGCAGGAAGTAGCCGATCGAATTGTCTTGCCGGACCTGCGCATGGCGCTGGACGTTGCCGGTGCTGCCGAGGCCGTTGTAGCCGAACGCATCGAAGATGGCCGTGGTCCAGAACGTCGGAACGTAGTCGCGGCCGAGACGCAGCTCACCTGCGTTGCTGTAGAGGCTGACCGTCGCACGACGATTCCAGAACTTCGAATTGGAGGTGCCGGTGTCGGGGTTGATGCCCGAGCGAAGGTTGAAACCAGCCTTGAGCCCGCCGCCCAGGTCTTCGATGCCCTGGAAGCGAATTTCGCTGCTGTTGACGCCGTCGGTCGATTCGCTGAGCTGTTTCGAACGACCGTCGTTCTTCAGGTACTTGCCGCCGACGTCGAGGGTTCCGAAGAGCTGGACCGACGACTGAGCCGACGCGACGCCCGCAAAAGCGCCCAGTACAGCGAGAGCGAGCAGAGATTTTTTCATTGCAACTATCTCCTAGGTTGAATAAGAGGTCCCGATCACCGAAACCCGCGCTGGAGCCAGATCAGGCACAACCCCCTCAGCGGGAAGTTGGGTGTATTGCACCAGAGGCACCCCGGGCTGGAAAGCCTTGGCGAACAAAAAAAGGCCTTATGTTGTCTTGGCACAACGAGCATTTCGACGAGTACAGCGGGCGTCGACCGCTATCCTCGCGGGCACATGAGTGCGATTCGACTGTCCTTCACCGACCGCGCGCTTGCGGTCGCCGACCACGCCCTGCGCGCCCTGACGAGCACCCCACAAGGGGTTCGACCCAAGCCGGTCCCTGCCCGTCCGGGCGACCCGCTCGACGACGCCGACCGGCGCCTGTCGGCCGCCCTGATGCGCGTGAACCATGTCGGTGAAGTCTGCGCACAGGCGCTGTACAGCGCGCAGGCGCTCGCCACTCGCGACCCCGCGCTGCGCCGACAGTTCGAACGCGCCGCAGGGGAAGAGGCTGATCATTTGGCCTGGACCGCCGAGCGGCTCTCCGAGCTGGGCGCTCGACGGAGCCTGCTCAATCCGGTCTGGTATGCGGGCGCCTTCGGGATCGGTCTGCTGGCCGCGCGCGCAGGTGATGCGCGAAGCCTCGGCTTCCTCATCGAGACGGAGCGACAGGTGGAGAGCCACCTCGAGGGCCACCTCGAGCGGCTGCCCGTCGGCGATCAGGAATCAAGGGCGATCGTGGCGCAGATGAAGGAGGACGAGGCAGGCCATGCCATGGCTGCCGAGCTGGCTGGCGGAACGCGCCTTCCGGCGCCGCTGCGCTGGGCGATGCGCGCCGCGGCCAAGGTGATGACGACCACCGCGCACTACGTCTGATCTTCGCCCGCCGCGACGAGCGCATAGCTCGTCGTGATCGCGGCGGTCTTGGCCAGCATGATCGTCGCCGAGCAATAGCGATCGTGAGACAGCGCGATCGCGCGCTCGACGGCCGCCGTGGGCAAGTTCACCCCGCCGATGAGGAAGTGGAGGTGGATCTTGGTGAACACCTTGGGATCCTCCGGCGCACGCTCGGACGTCACCTGCACGCGGCAGCTGCGCACGTCGTGCCGCCCGCGCTTGAGGATCAGAACGACGTCGTAGGCCGCGCAGGCGCCGGTGCCGGCAAGCACCGTCTCCATCGGCCGCGGCGCCAGGTTTCGGCCGCCGCCGTCGGGCGATCCGTCCATCGTGAGCAGATGGCCGCTGCCGGTTTCGGCGCTGAACGCCATGCCGTTGGCAGCGAGCCAGTCGATCGTGCATTCCATCCTCGCGCTCCGATATTGCAGTGCAGCAAAAAACCACCTACACTGGTTTTCAGTCGATCCCCGTGCCGCGAGCGGAAAGCAAGCGATGGAACCGGTCGACCCGATTGTCTCCTCCACCTCCTTCATTGGTGGATTCAGCCCAAGGCGGCAACGCCTTGGGCTTTTTTCCGAGCGCCGCCGGCACCGCCTCGAGCGATGGAACGAGCGAGTCGGCGCGTATGATGCGCTGCCGCAAACGTCTGCCGGCGGAGACCACAACAGGCATGGCGACTTCCGCCCGCAAGAACTCGCCCAAGCGTCCGCTCGAATTGGCGGGCTACCTCCAGAAGATCCTGACGGCACGCGTCTACGACGTGGCGATCGAGTCCGCGCTGGATGCGGCGCCGGCGCTCTCGGCTCGCCTCGACAACCGGGTCTTCTTCAAGCGCGAGGACACCCAGGCGGTCTTCAGCTTCAAGCTCCGCGGCGCCTACAACAAGATGGCGCACCTCGCGCCGGCGGCCCTGGCGCGAGGCGTCATCTGCGCGTCCGCGGGCAACCACGCCCAGGGCGTCGCTCTGGCGGCGCAGCGGCTCGGTTGCCGGGCGCTGGTCGTGATGCCGACAACGACGCCTTCGCTCAAGGTCGGCGCCGTCCGGGCGCTCGGCGCTGACGTGATCCTGTTCGGCGACAGCTACTCGGATGCCTACGCCAGGGCGATGGCGCTCGAGAAGGAGCGCGGCCTGACCTTCGTCCATCCCTTCGACGATCCCGACGTCATCGCCGGCCAGGGGACGATCGCGATGGAGATCCTGCGCCAGCACCAGGGGCCGATCGATGCCGTCTTCGTCGCCGTCGGTGGCGGCGGTCTGATTTCGGGCGTCGCCGCGTACATCAAGGCGGTGCGACCGGAGATCCGCGTCGTCGGCGTGCAGATGAACGACTCGGACGCCATGATGCGGTCGATCGACGCCGGCGAGCGCATCGAGCTCGCCGACGTCGGCCTCTTCTCGGACGGCACGGCGGTCAAGCGCGTCGGCGCGGAGACCTTCCGGCTGGCGCGCGAGCTCGTCGACGAATGGATCGTCGTCGACACCGACGCCGCATGCGCTGCCATCAAGGACGTCTTCGAGGACACGCGCAGCGTCCTCGAGCCCGCGGGCGCGCTCGGCGTCGCGGCGATCAAGCAGTACGTGCACGCGCATGCGACGCACGGCGAGACCTACGTCGCCATCACCTGCGGCGCCAACATGAACTTCGATCGCCTCCGGTTCGTGGCCGAGCGAGCGGAGGTCGGCGAAGAGCGCGAGGCCCTCTTCGCCGTGACCATCCCCGAGGAGCGCGGCAGCTTCCGCCGCTTCTGCGAGGTGATCGGGCCGCGTGCCGTGACCGAGTTCAACTACCGCATCTCCGAAGCGTCGGTCGCCCACATCCTGGTCGGCATCGCCACCGTCGATCGCGCCGAATCGGCGCTGCTCGCCCGCGAATTCGAAAGCCACGGCTTCGCCGCGCTCGACCTCACGGGCGACGAGCTCGCCAAGGAACACGTTCGCCACATGGTCGGCGGCCGCAGCCCCCTCGCCAGCGACGAGCGCCTCTATCGCTTCGTGTTTCCGGAGCGGCCGGGCGCCTTGATGCGCTTTCTGTCGAGCATGCCGGCGAGCTGGAACATCAGCCTGTTCCACTACCGCAATCAGGGCGCCGACTACGGGCGCATCCTGGTCGGCCTGCAGGTGCCGCCAGCCGACGAGGCCCGATTCCGCGACTTCCTTGCCGCCCTGGCATATCCGTGCGCCGACGAAACGGCGAATCCCGCGTACCGGCTCTTTCTCGCCTGAGGCGAACGCGCCGTCCGCGCTCCTCACCTAAGGCGAGGCGAACGCGCCGGGCGCGCTATTGCGATGGCAGCCCGCCCGGCGTCGGCAGGTTCGGCGCGGGCACCGGCGCCCCCTGCGGAACAGCAAGCGGCGGCGCCATGACTGGCGCTTGCGGTGGGACGAGCGCCGGCGGCGGCGGGCTCGGCAGGCCTTGCGCTGCCTGCGCGGCTTGCGCCGCCTGGATCGCCGACTGCATCCGTGTCCCTCCGGCCGCCGGCACGGGCGCGCCGATTCCCGCCGCGGGTGCCGCGCCGCCGACGGGCGGCAGGACGCCCGAGTTCGGCGCCGGCAAGGCCGGCAACTCGAGGAGGACGCTGCGTGAGCCTTGCGCCGGCCCGAGCGACGCCGTGCGCAGGCCGACCGACTGCAGGACCAGGTCGCTGTCGAGGCGAGCGCCGACGGCGTAAGGCTTGGCGGGCTTGCCGTCGACGGCGATGAGAGCCACCCCCTGCCCGGCCTCCGCCTGAGCCGTGCCGGAACGCGGCGCCATGACGCCGACCAGCTTGAAGCGTGACGGCGCTTCCGGCGCCGCCTGAGCGAGCGACGGCGCGCGCGGTGGTGCGCC
>DATIDZ010000459.1:0-4022 GCA_035456045.1 Caldimonas sp. | reverse complement strand
GCCACCGCCACCGCCGCCCGAAGCGCTGGCAGCGCCGGCGCCGAAGGCGGCGCGCAGCACCGTCGCCAGCTTGGTCGCGTCGGCGTTCTTGAGCCGGACCACCCAGATGTTGCCGCTGGCCGCCGAGCCGAGCGGCTGCATGTCGAGCTTGGCGATCAACGCACGGATGCTCGACATTCGCGCCGGATTCTGGCTGCGCACGATCAGCGAGTTGCTGCGCGTGTCGACCAGGATCGAGGGCGCCGCGAGCGTGCCCGCGCCCGCCGCGCCCGGGACGGCGACGCCGCCCACCGCGGAATCGGTCAGCCGCTGCACCATCGGCGCGATGTCGGTCGCGACCGCGTAGCGCAGCGGGATCACCTCGACATCGCCGCTCGCCGGAACGTCCATCGCCGCGATGATCTTGCCGATCCGCTGCAGGTTGTCGGCGTAGTCGGTGATGACGAGCGTGTTGTTGCCCGGGTTGGCGTTGATCGTGTTGTTCGGGCTGATCAGCGGCCTCAGCACCGGCACGAGGTTGTTCGCGTTCTCGTGGTTGAGGCGGAAGATCTGGGTCAGGATCTGGTCGCCGCGGCGGCCGGTGCTGCCGACGTCGACCGTGCCGGTCTGCAGCTTCGCGTCGGCCTCGGGCACGACCTTGTACAGGCCGTTGACCTCGACCACCGTGAAGCCGAGGCCGCGCAGCGCGGCGAGGAAGTTGAAGTAGGCCTCGCGCGGCGTCAGCGGCTCCTCGCTGTAGAGAGTGATCGTGCCGCGCACGCGCGGATCGACGACGAACTGCTGGCGCAGGATGGCCGACATCGCGCGGGCGACGCCCTCGATCTCGGCGTTGACGAAGTTGAGCGTCACCGGCTCGCCGCGAAAGCGGGCCGCGCTCGCCGTCTGGGCGATCGCCGTGCGCATCGGCATCGAGCCGAGCAGCAGCGCGGCCGCCATCGCCGTGGCACCGCTCTTGCGCAGCCAGGTCGTGCGCGAGGCGCAGGGTTCGGTCATTCTCATCCGATCGAAATGATCGACTTGGCGCCTTCGCGCCGGCCGATGATGTTGAGAAGGTTCGACAGCGCTGCCTCGTCGCCGGACGCGGCCCGCGCTTCACCGCGGAACTTGACGCCGCCCGGTCCCCAGGTGCCGTTGCCGCTCAGCTGCAGCGGACCGTCCATCGTCGTGACGGAGAGCAGCGTCGCGCTGTTGCTGCCGCTGCCGCCGGTCAACGTGACCTTGTAGCTGCCGAGCGTGTCGAGCGTGGTCAGGCGCGACGATACGCCCTCGAGGGCCAGCTCGACCTTGCCCTCGAGGCGCCAGCGGCCCTCGACCGATTCGATCGTCACTCCCGGCGACAGCAGGCGGAAGCTGCCGCCGAGCTGGAGCGTGTTCCAGGGGGTGCCGAGGCCGCCCAGCCACGCGCTCGGCCACTGGCCGACCCAGTCGGTTCGCGGCAGCAGGGTCGCGCGGACGCGGCCGAGGCCGGGACGGATCTGGATCAGCGTCGTGCCGTTCAGGCAGCACTCGTGGCGCGCCGCGACCTCGGCCCCGTACCAGCGCGGCGACACCGTCCACTCGAGCCGGCCCGGAAGCGAGCTCGCATCGCGGCTGCCCGGGCCGCCGGCGAGGACGGTCACCGCGCTGCCCGACCAGACCGTGCCGCGTGCGTCGGCGAGGACGAGTCGGCCGTCGGTCGACGAAGCGATCGCACTCGCGAGCCAGGAGGCGGGGGCGAACAGCACGAGGCCGGCGATCACGCCGACGATGCCGCCGGCGATCGCCCAGCGCACCGCCGCGCCGCGCGCCTGGACCCACGCCTGCTCGGCCAGCGTCGACTCGCTCCAGCCGGTCGAGGCGACCGTCGGCGACCAGAGCTGGCGATCGCGTTTCTTGCGGATCATGGGGCGCCCGCCAGGGTGATCGTGATCGAGCCGCTGTAGCCCGAAGCGCCCTTGAGGAGCTGCGCTTCGACCGGGCGCGCGCGGGCGGCGCTGCGCACCTCGCCGAGCCAGTTGCGGAGGGCTTCGAACGGCACGCCGGAAAACGTGAGCACGGCGCGATCGCCCTGCAGCGCCACCTTGCCCTTGCCGCCGAGGCGCTCGGTGGCGGCGCGGACCGCTTCGCTCGCCTGCGCAGGCGGCACCGGGGAGGCCGACCGGAGCGCAGCGCTCTCGACCGCGGCCAGCTGCATCTGCTGCCACTGCGAGTCGAGCCGGTCGAGCTCGGCCGGCGTCTCGCGCAGCGTCCTGAGCGCGGGCTGGACGGCGATCAGCCAGACGAGCAGGGCAGCGACGGCGATCACGCCGGCCGCGATGAGCTGGCGCTCTCGCGGCGCGCGCGAGCGCCAGAACTGGCCGGCCTCGGCGCGCAGGCCGGCGACGCCGGGCGGCAACGGAACGGCGTTCTCGGCGCTCATGCGGCGCCTCCGCGGCTGCGGGTCAGGATCAGGCGTCCCTCGCTCGAGTCGACGCGAACGCCGGCGGGCCGGAGCACCGAGCGGAACTGCTCGATCTGCGCGTCGCTCCAGCCGTTCGCTGCGAGCGAGAGCTTGCCCGCCTCGAAGCGGACGGTCTCGACCGGCGGTCGCTCGCCCGGCCACGCGGCCGCCGCCGCCTGGAGCATGGGCTCGAGGTCGCTGTCGCCCGCCTTGCCGGCGAGCGTGCGCAGCGCTTGCGTCTCGCGCAGCATCACCGCCGCAGGGTCGCGCTGGACGTCGCCGTCGGCGACGCGCGGAAAGGTCTTCTTCACGAGCGCCTGGATCGCCGCCTTGCGCGACTCGACCGCGCTCTTCTCGTGCCAGGCCCAGACGTTGAGGCCGACGATCTGCAGCGCGACGAGCAAGGCGAGGCCGACACGGACCGGTCGCCACGCCGGGCTCATCGCCTGGCGCGCCCAGTCGCCGATCGCGCGCGCGCCGCGGGTGCGACGGGCGAGGTCGAACTGGCGCAGGTTCCAGAGGCTGCGCCCGGCCTGCAGCAGTCGCTGCTCGGTCGGCATGACGTTGACCGGCGCGCCGAGCCAGCGCTCGGCTGCGGCGGCCGCCATCGGGGCGGCCGTCCATCGCGTCTGCGGGGGCGCCGGCTGCGGCACGAGAGCGCGCGCCAGCCCGCCGTCGAGGCGAACGGTGGCGACGCCGTCCATGCTGGCCCACGTGATGACGGCGCCCTCGACCGTGCCGACGCCCGAGGAGGGCGCGTGGAAGTGGCCCGCCGGCGGGTCGTCGGGCCACGCCATCGGCACGACCCGGTCCACGAAGACGCCGGCCTTTTCCAGCGCGGCGAGCTCGTCCTCGAGCCAGGCCTTGTCGACGGCCGCGACCCAGGTCGGCTGGCCGGGGACGGCGAGCGGCGCGACCGCGAGGTGGACGCTCTCGGCGTCATCGAGCAGCGCTTCCTCGACGACGCCGACCAGCGCCATGCGCAGGCGCGACGCCGGCGCCTTGGGCAAGGTGATGCGGTGCCAGCTGACGTCGGCTTCCTGGATGACGGCGATCACGACCGGTCGCGTGGGCAGCAGCGCGGCGGCGGCGTGGCCCTGCGCGTCGACCTCGATGCCGTCGTCGCTCGTGACGTAGGCGTACTCGCGGCGACGGCCGGCGGCCGCGCCGGTGTCCTCGCTGGTGGCCGCGCGCAGGCGCTGGCGTTCGGGGAGCTGGAGGACGAGGGTCGACATGCGGTGGCGGCGAGGGCGGGCCCGATTTTAGGGATGTCGGCGGAGCCGGCCCTTGGCAATCAAGGACTTAGGCAGAGATCTTGGAGCGGAATGCCGTACTGGTTCTCGCTTTGGCGAGGTTTAGGAGCCGGCTTGCTCGCGCGTCGAGACGCGCTCGCGCTGCAGGACCACGACCGTGGGTCCGTTGCGCTTGACCAGCGAGCGCTGCTCGAGGACGACGTCGCCGAGGCGCAGGCGCCCGCGCACCTGGAAGTAGTTCGAGCCGAACGCCAGCCGGTTGAGGTTCTTCGGGTCCACGTTCGGGGCGAGCGCGCCGGCCGCCCCGCCTCCCGCCGACCCGCCGCTCATGCCGCAGTCGGCGGCGCAGC
>DATIDZ010000458.1:0-5396 GCA_035456045.1 Caldimonas sp. | reverse complement strand
CAGAGCGCGAGCACGAGCGGCCCGGGCAGGATCGGCTGCACCGTCCAGAGCGCGACGCCGAGGAGGAGAACGCCGAACGCAGCCTTGACCTCGACCATCCATGCACCCGCCCGCGGCAGCAGCGCACCCGCCGATGCGCCGACCAGCAGCAACGGCACGCTCATCCCGGCGGCGAGCGAGAACAGCGCGGTGCCGCCGAGCCACACGTCGCGCGTCTGGCTGAGATAGAGCAATGCGCCGGCGAGCGGCGCCGCCACGCAGGGACTGACGATGAGCGCCGAGACGCCGCCCATCGCGAACACGCCTGCCGCCCTGCCGCCGGGCAACCGGCGCGCCGCATCGTTGATGCGGCACGTGATCGCCGACGGCAGCTGCAGGTTGTAGACGCCGAACATCGAGAGCGAGAGACCGACCAGGCCGAGCGCGAACGCGCCGAGCACCCATGGGTTCTGCAGCGCGGCGGCGAGCCCCTCGCCGGCCAGGCCCGCGAAGACACCGAAGGCGGTGTAGACGACGGCCATGCCGAACGAGTACGACGCCGCCAGCGCAAAGCCGCGCCGGCGCGACTGGCCGGCCGACGCATGGATGGGGCCACCGCCGGCGCCCGCGAGCGCGGATCCACCGCCGCCGTCGGCCTGGCCGACGATGATCGACGAGACGATCGGCAGCATCGGCAGCACGCACGGCGTCAGCGAGAGCAGCAGGCCGGCGATGAAGAACGCGCCGACGATCGGCCAGAACGAGCCGCCGCGCAGCACCGCGTCGATGCCGGTGGTCTCTGCCGCCGCGGCCGTCGCCGCGCCCGGGCCCGTCGCGAGCGATGGGCCGCCGCCGAGCGACGATCCCGGCGGCTCGACGCGCGCCGTGCCCGCGCCGCCGAAGCCGGTCAGGCCGATCGCGGCTGCGCTCTGCATCGGGGGATAGCACAGGCCCGCATCGGCGCAGCCCTGGCTGGTGACGACGAGGCGAAATTCCGCGCCCGCCTGCTCGACCGGAACCAGGATGGTGATCGCGTTGCGGTAGGTCTCGACGTTCTTCTGGAAGGTCTCGTCGAACTTCACCTTGCCGGGCGGGATCGCGGCCGCGCCGAGGGCGGCGCCGGCGGCCGCGAACTTGAACTGATCGCGGTAGAGGTAGTAGCCGGGAGCGATGGCGAACGTGACCTCGACCGACTTGGCGTCGTGCGGCCTGGCCGAGAACTGGAACGCCTTGTCGGGCTCGAGGAACTCGTCCTGGGCGGCGCGAGCGGGGTGCAGCGCGATCGCCAGCAGCAGCGCGAGCGCGATCGACAGGAAGCGCCAAGCTGTCGCGGCCAGCGCGGGCCGGTCGGCGGGAGCCAGAACGGTAAGTCGTGCCTTCATTCGGGTGGGTCGGCGCCGGCCGGAAGCGGCTTACGAGCCCGCTATCCGAAGAACCGGCGCCGGGTGAGCACCAGCGCCAGATAGTAGCCGCTGCACGCATACCCTGTGAGGATCAGGAGCGGCCCTAGCGGATCGGCGGGAATGTTGCCCAGAACGAGCGGACGAACCAGATCGACGGCGGCCTTCAGCGGCAGCACCTGGGCCATTCCCTGCAGCCACGGCGGCATCTGGGCGATCGGAAAGTAGACGCCCGAGAGGAACGTCATCGGCGTGATGACGAGGGTGAAGTAGTAGGTGAAAAAGTCGTAACCCTTGGCGAGCGCGTTGAAGACGAGCGCCAGCGACGCGAAGGTGATGCCGGCCAGGCCGAGCACCGGCAACGCCAGCAGCATGGTCGGCGCCCGGCTGATGTCGAGCAGGAAGATGACGACCAGGATCGCCGCGCAGGAGAACAGCGCCTTGATCGCCGCCCACAGCATCTCGGCGAAGACGATGTCGTCGAGCGCGATCGGCGCGTTGAGGATCGAATCCCACGTCTTCTGGACCGCCATTCGCGAGTACGCCGAGTAGAGCGCCTCGAACGTCGCGGCGAGGGCGGCAGCCGCCGCGACGCTGCCCGACGCGAGGTACTGGATGTACGGCATGCCGGCGACGTCGCCGATCATCGAGCCGACGCCGTAGCCGAACGCCACCAGCGTGATCAGCGGCTCGGCGATGTTGCCGAGGATGCTCGGCCCGGCGAGCTTCTTCCAGACCAGCAGGTTGCGCATCACGACCGGCCAGAAGCGACCGGTGAGGCGCGGCGCGGCATACAGGGACGTCAGCATGGCAAGGCCCTAGGCATCGTCGCGGATCTGGCGGCCCGTCAGCTTCAGGAACAGGTCCTCGAGGTTGGCGGGTCGATGCAGGTAGCGAACCGCGTGGTTCGTCGAGAGCGCAGCGAGCAGTCGCCTCGGCTCGCGGAGATAGAAGAACACGGTCTCGCCGCTCGTCTCGACGCGGTCGGCCAGCGCGGCATGCGCCGTCGCCGCCTCGCCGGCGCCGTCGCCGTAGACCTCGACGACGTCGCTCTCGAGGTGCTCGGCGATCAGCTTCCTCGGCGTGCCTTCGGCGATCTTCCTGCCGTGGTCGAGGACGATGAGCCGGTCGCACAGGCGCTCGGCTTCGTCCATGAAATGGGTCGTCAGCAGGATCGACTTGCCCTGCTGCAGCAGGTTCTGCAGCCGCTCCCACATCAGGTGGCGCGCCTGCGGATCGAGCCCGGTGGTCGGCTCGTCGAGGAGGAGCAGGTCGGGGTCGTTGATGAGCGCGCGGCCGAGCGAGAGGCGCCGCTTCATGCCGCCCGAGAGCTCGCCGGGCTTGGCGCCGGCCTTCGACTGCAGCGCGGCGAAGTCGAGCAGCTTGGGAACCCGCGCTTCGATCGTCGCGCGCGCCAGGCCGAAGTAGGCGCCGTAGACGCGCAGGTTCTCGGCGCAGGTGAAGTCGGGGTCGAGGCTGTCGAACTGGGTGACGACGCCGATCCGCTCCTTGGCCTTCCTCACCTCGGCGGGCAGCGGCAGGCCGAAGGCCTCGACCACGCCGCCGTCGGCGCCGGTGAGGCCCAGGCAGATGCGGATCGTCGTCGTCTTGCCGGCCCCGTTGGGGCCGATCACGCCGAGGCACTCGCCCGGCATGATCTCGAGCGAGAGGTCGTCGACGACGGTGGCGTCGCCGAACTTCTTCGTCAGATGCGAGATGCGGAGGAGCGGCTCGGCCATGCCGTGCACTCCTGGCGCGCGGAGATCAGGACTCGGCGACGGCCTCGGTCTCGGCCGGCTGCGGCCGGTCGACGAGCTCGACGAACGCCATCGGCGCGTTGTCGCCGACGCGAAAACCCATCTTCAGGATCCGCGTGTAGCCGCCCGGACGCGCCTGGTAGCGCGGGCCGATCTCGGCGAACAGCTTGGTGACGATGGCGCGGTCGCGCAGCCGGTCGAACGCCAGGCGCTTGTTGGCGAGCGTCGGCTCCTTGCCGAGCGTGATGAGCGGCTCGACGACGCGGCGCAGCTCCTTGGCCTTCGGCAAGGTCGTCTTGATCGCCTCGTGCTGGAGCAGCGAGACGCACATGTTGCGCAGCATCGCCAGGCGATGCTCGCTCGTGCGGTTGAGCTTTCTGAGTCCGTGTCCGTGACGCATGGTGCTGTCCTTTCCTGTTGTAGACCGCCAGCCGTGTCAGGTACTGGCGGGTGCACCGGGATCGCCGAAGCGATCCTCGTGTCTTCTTATCGCTTGTCCAAGCCCTGAGGCGGCCAGTTCTCCAGGCGCGCGCCGAGCGTGAGCCCGCGCGACGCCAGCACTTCCTTGATCTCGTTGAGCGACTTGCGGCCGAGATTCGGCGTCTTCAGCAGCTCGGTCTCGGTGCGCTGGATCAGGTCGCCGATGTAGTAGATGTTCTCGGCCTTCAGGCAGTTCGCCGAGCGAACCGTGAGCTCGAGCTCGTCGACCGGGCGCAGCAGGATCGGGTCGAACTGCGTCGTCGTCTTGGGCATCGGCTCGAACATGTCGCCGATCTGGCCCTCGAGCTGAGCGAACACGGCGAGCTGCTCGACCAGGATCTTGGCCGACGAGCGGATCGCCTCTTCGGGCGTGATCGCGCCGTTGGTGGCGATCTCCATCACCAGCTTGTCGAGGTCGGTGCGCTGCTCGACGCGGGCGCTCTCGACCGTGTAGCTCACGCGCGAGACCGGCGAGAACGACGCGTCGAGGACGATCCGGCCGATCGACTTGGTCGGCTCGTCGCCGTAGCGGCGCAGGTTGCCCGGGACGTAGCTGCGGCCCTTCTCGACCTTGATCTGCATGTCCAGCTTGCCGCCCGACGACAGGTTGGCGATGACGTGCTCGGGGTTGATGATCTCGACGTCGTGCGGCGTCTGGATGTCGCCGGCCGTGACCGGGCCTTCGCCTTCCTTCCTCAGGACGATCGTGACCTCGTCGCGGTTGTGGAGGCGGAATACCACGCCCTTCAGGTTGAGCATGATGTGGACGACGTCTTCCTGCACGCCGTCGATGGCCGAGTACTCGTGCAGCACGCCGGCGATCGTGACTTCGGTGGGCGCGTAGCCGACCATCGACGACAGCAGGACGCGGCGCAGCGCGTTGCCGAGCGTGTGGCCGTAGCCGCGCTCGAACGGCTCGAGCGTCACCTTCGCCTTGTTGCCGCCGAGCGGCTCGACGTTGATGGCCTTGGGTTTCAGCAGATTGGTTTGCATGGAGTCCTTGTTCCTCTCAATACCCTCGGCTCGTTACACCGATAAGGCTGATGGACTGCGCCGGGCTTGACTGAAAAGGCTCCGCTGCCGGCAGACGGAACCAAAAGAAAACCTGTCAGGGGCGGCGGCGCAGCCGTCACCCCGCTGTCCTGTTCGCTGCTCGCGTTATCGCGAGTACAGCTCCACGATCAGCGCTTCCTTGATGTCGGCGCCGAACTGGTCGCGGTCGGGCGCCTTCTTGAAGACGCCCTCGAGCTTGGCGGCGTCGACCTGCACCCAGTCGGCCATGCCCTGGCCTTCGGCCAGCTTGACGGCGTCGGTGACGCGCAGCTGCTTCTTGGCCTTCTCGCGCACGGCGACGGTGTCGCCGGCCTTGACCGAGTAGGACGCGATGTTGACGACTTCGCCGTTGACCGTGATCGCGCGGTGCGACACGAGCTGGCGCGCCTCGGCGCGGGTCGAGCCGAAACCCATGCGATAGCAGACGTTGTCGAGACGCGACTCGAGCAGGCCGAGCAGGTTCGCGCCGGTGTTGCCCTTGCGGCGCTCGGCTTCGGCGAAGTAGCGCCGGAACTGGCGCTCGAGGACGCCGTACATGCGCTTGACCTTCTGCTTCTCGCGCAGCTGGATGCCGTAGTCGGACGTGCGGGTGCCCGACGTGCGGCCGTGCTGGCCGGGCTTCGAGTCGAACTTCGCCTTGTCGCCGATCGGGCGGCGGGCGCTCTTCAGGAAGAGGTCGGTCGCTTCGCGACGGGACAGCTTGGCCTTGGGGCCGAGATAACGTGCC
>DATIDZ010000457.1:0-11230 GCA_035456045.1 Caldimonas sp. | reverse complement strand
GGCGATGCTCGTCGACGCCAACGCCGGCGACGTCGCCGCGGCGCGCACCGCCGGCCTCGCCGCGCCGCTCGTCGACCGCCTCAAGCTCGACCGCGCCGCGCTCGAGACCGTCGCCGTCGGCTGCGAGCAGATCGCGGCGATGGCCGATCCGATCGGCGCGATCGTCGAGCTGCGCGAGCAGCCGAGCGGCATCCGCGTCGGCCGCATGCGCGTGCCGATCGGCGTCTTCGCGATGATCTACGAGAGCCGGCCGAACGTGACGATCGAGGCGGCGTCGCTGGCGATCAAGAGCGGCAACGCCTGCATCCTGCGCGGCGGCTCGGAAGCGCTGGCGTCGAACCTCGCCCTCGGCCGGATCGTCCAGGCCGCGCTCGCCGAGGCCGGGTTGCCCCCCGACGCCGTGCAGCTGGTCGAGACGCGCGACCGCGCCGCCGTCGGCCACCTGATCGCCGCGCCGGAATCGATCGACCTCGTCATCCCGCGCGGCGGCAAGGGGCTGATCGAGCGGATCGCGCGCGAGGCCAAGGTGCCGGTGCTCAAGCACCTCGACGGCAACTGCCACGTCTACGTCGACGCCGACGCCGACCTGGAGATGGCGCTGGCGATCGTCGACAACGCCAAGACGCAGAAGGTGAGCCCGTGCAACGCGGCCGAGTCGCTGGTCGTCCACGCCGCCGTCGCGACCCGGTTCCTGCCGATGATCGGCGCCGTCTTCGCGCAGAAGGGCGTCGAGATGCGCGGCGACGAGGCGGCGCTCGCGGCCCTGGCCGGCGTCGCCGGCGCGAGGCTCGTGCCGGCGAGCGAGGCCGACTGGAGCGAAGAGTACCTCGCTCCGATCATCAGCATCAAGGTCGTCGACAGCTTCGACGCCGCGCTCGCGCACATCGACCGCTACGGCTCGCACCACACCGACGCGATCGTCACCGACTCGCATGCCAACGCGATGCGCTTCCTGCGCGAGGTCGATTCGGCGAGCGTGATGGTCAACGCGTCGACCCGCTTCGCCGACGGCTTCGAGTACGGGCTCGGCGCCGAGATCGGCATCTCGACCGACAAGCTGCACGCACGCGGCCCCGTCGGCCTCGAGGGGCTCACTTCGCTCAAGTGGATCGTCCTCGGGCGGGGGGAGGTGCGTGGGTAGCGACACGCGCCGCGCTCTCGTCCTCTTCTCGGGGGGCCAGGACTCGACCGTCTGCCTCGCCTACGCGCTCGAGCACTACGAGCACGTCGAGACGATCGGCTTCCTCCAGGGCGAGCGCCGGCCGGCCGAGCGCGAGGGCCGGCTCGAGGTGCGCGCGCAGCTGCGCCGGCATTTCGCGCGCTGGGCGCCGCGCCTCGGCGAAGACCACGTCCTCGACCTGTCGCTGCTCGACCAGATCGGCGGCACGGCGCCAACGGCGGAGCGCGAGGACGAGATGAACGCGGGCGGCCTCGCCAACAGCTTCGTTCCCGGCCGCAACCTCCTGTTCTTCACCTTCGCCGCGACGGTCGCCGACCGGCGCGGCCTGTCGGTGCTCGTCGGCGGGATGTGCGAGACCGACTTCTCCGCCTACCCCGACTGCCGCGACAACGCGCTCAAGTCGCTCCAGGTCGCGCTCAGTCTCGGCATGGACACGGCCATGATGATCGACACGCCGCTGATGTGGCTCGACAAGGCCGAGACCTGGGCGTTGACGGAGAAGCTGGGCGGCGAGCCGCTGATCGATCTCGTCGTCGAGCACAGCCACTCCTGCTATCTCGGCGATCGCGAGCACCGCCACGAGTGGGGCTACGGCTGCGGCATGTGCCCGTCGTGCGACCTGCGCAGCAAGGGCTACCAGACCTGGCTCGCGAGCTGATGTCGGGCGCCCGGCTCGCGACGCCCATCCGATGACGACGACCCAGGGCACCGTCACCGCGATCTCGGCCGTCGTCGTCTTCTGGATCGTCGGCGCGTACAACCGCCTGGTCCGGCTGAGGAGCGAGCTGGTCGCGCGCTTCGCCACCGTCGACGAGCGCTACCGCCAGCGCCATGCGCTGCTCGAAGGGCAGCTCGAGCTGCTGTCGAGCGCGCTGGCCGCCGCGGCGCCGCGGCTCGACGCGCTTCGCGCCGCGTGCCGCCAGGCCGACACTGCGCGCGAGCACGCGCGTGCCCGACCGGGCGCGGCGAGCGCGGTCACGAGCCTGCGCGTCGCCGAAGACATCCTCGCCGACGCGCGGGCGCGCTTGCCGGTGCAGTCGGTGGTCGGCACCGACCTGCCCGAGATCAACGCGAAGCTGGCCACGAGCGACACGGCGCTTTCCTTCGCGCGCGCCGAGTTCAACGCCGCGGTCGCCGCCTACAACGAGGCGGTGCGCGAGTTCCCGACCTGGCTCGTGGCTCGGCTCTTCAACTTTCGCGCCGCGGCCGCGTTCTAGCGGCGGCCGGACCGACCCCGTGGCCGACGCCGCCGCCCCCGCCGACTCGCCCGCGCCCCTGCCGCCGAGCGCAGCGCCGACCGGCGCCGATGCGTCCGGCCGCGTCGAGCGCGAACGCGATGCGGCCGATCGCCTCTCGCGGATCCACGGCGAGCGCGAGCTGCACGCGGTGCTGCTCGCACTGCTGATGGCACCCGGCAGCCAGCGCGCCTTGCGCGCCTGGCAGGCGGAGACGGTCGCGACGCCCGACGCCGAGGCGCTGCGCCGCCATGCGGCGAGCCTCTCGGGCGCGGCCCGGCTGCCCTGGTTCGAGCTGCTCCTGTCGCGGACGGCGACGCAGCCGCTGGCGGCGCGCCAAGAGCTGCTGCAGGCGACCCGTCGCGTCATGGGTGCGCGCGGCGTCGCCCGACCGATCGATCGCCTGCACTGGCTGACGATGCGCCGCGGCCTCGGCGAGATCAGCACCCTGGCGGCGCGACCCGAGTCGTCCGACGAGGCGCCGGAGTGGCTCGAGTCCGACGCCCTCTGCATCGCCACCTACACCGCCTTCCTGTCGCGCATGGTGCCCGGCCCCACCGTGGACAGCCCCGACGGTCGCGCCTGGTACGACATCGTCATGGCGACGTGGCTGCCGTTCGCCGAGATTCCCGCGTGCCAGCCGCCCAAGGCCGAAGCGATGGTCGAGGCGTTGACCCGGATGCAGACGCTCTCGTGGATGCAGCGGCCGGTGATGGTGCGCAGCTGGGTGACGACCGCGATCAGCCGCAGCCGGGGGCTGCGCCTCGCCGATCTCTCCGCCGATGCGTTGCGCCTGACCTGCGGCCTGCTCGATTCGCCCCAGCCGCCGGAGCTTGCACGTCACTACATCACGCTGCCCGCCGACGGCGCGCGCTGACCGGAAAGGCCCGCGCTTACGATCGTCGCCTCGAAGCGCGCCTCAAAGATCCCACGACATGACCGAGAAGGCATCGCCGCCCGAAGACCAGGCGCACGTCCCGAGCGACCCCGCGCACGTCCCGAGCGTCGATCCGGACGCGCCGCCGCGCGTCCTGCTCCACATGCCGGTCGACGTGCGCAGCCTCTCGCTCATCGTCCTCACGGTGCTGGTCTCGATCTATGCGCTGCACTGGGCCAAGGCGATCATCGTGCCGATCCTCCTCGGCGTCATGTTCAGCTACGCGTTGACGCCGCTGGTCGACACCTTGCAGCGCTGGCGACTGCCGCGAGCGGCCGGCGCGAGCATCGTCCTCGGCGCGATCGTCGTCGTCATCGGCTGGGGCGCGTGGAAGCTCTCCGACGATGCGACTGCGGCGATCGAGAACCTGCCGCAGGTCGCGCAGAAGCTGCGCCGCGCGGTCGAGGGGCCACGCTCCAAGCCGACCGCATCGCCGATCGAGATGGTCCAGCAGGCGGCCAACGAGCTCGAGCAGGCCGCGCGGCAGGCCGCCGCCGAGGCGTCGGCGGCGTCGAACGCGGCGTCGACGGCCGGCCGGCGCCGGCCCGGCACGACGACCACCACCACGACGACCACCGCGCCGACCACGCCGCCGACGCCGCCCGGCGTGACGCGCGTCGTCGTCGAACACGCCGCGTTCAACGTGCGCGACTATCTCTGGAGCGGCACGCTGGGACTGGCCTCCTTCTTCGGCGAGATACTCGTCGTCCTGTTCGTCACGCTCTTCCTGCTCGCCTCGGGCGACACCTTCCGGCGCAAGATGGTCAAGCTCGCCGGGCCGCGGCTCAGCCAGAAGAAGATCACCGTGCAGGCACTCGACGAGGTGAGCGTGCAGATCCAGCGCTACCTGCTGGTCCAGCTGGCGACGAGCGTCGTCGTCGGCGTCGCCACCGGCCTCGCGTTCTATGCGCTCGGCCTCAACAACGCCGCCACCTGGGGCGTCGCGGCGGGCATCACCAACCTCGTGCCGTACATCGGCGCGGTCATCGTCGGACTGGGCTCGGCGGTCGTCGGCTTCATCCAGTTCGACGCCATCGACAAGGCCCTGCTGATCGGCGCGAGCTCCTTCGCGATCCACGCCGTCGTCGGCAACGTGCTGACGCCGTGGTGGACCGGCCGCGCGAGCCGGATGAGCCCCTTCGCCGTCTTCGTCGGCGTGCTCGCGTTCGGCTGGCTGTGGGGTCCCGTCGGCCTGATCCTCGGCACGCCGATCCTGATGGTCGTCAAGGCCGTCTGCGATCGCGTCGACGAGCTGAAGCCGGTCGGCGAGTTCCTCGGCGCCTGACGCGCGTTCTCGCTTCGCGCCGTGCCTCGTCGCGCGCGGCGCGACGATCGGGAGGAGCGCTACTCGGCCGGCGGGCTCGGGATCGCCGCCGGCGCCGGGCCCGAGCGCGCGAGGCGCCAGACCAGCGCGCCGAGGCCGACGACGCCGACGAGCAGCACGCTCCAGAGCAGCCAGGGCCGGAGCCGGGCCTGGCGCGATGCCTGCTCGGCAGCACGCGCCGCCGCTTCGTCGACCGCGAAGTTGCCCAGCGTCGCGCGACCGAGGCGCGCGCGCTCGCTGTCGAGCTGCGGCACGACGGCGCTCACCGGCAACGCGCCCGCCGGCGCATCGCGCGAGCCGGCGAGGAGGCGGAACGGCGGCTCGCCCTGGGCGGCGAAGACGAGCGACGCGAGCGATGCGTGCACGACGAGCCGCGCCGCGACGCCGTCGAACGACGCGGCCCGCTCGTCGGGAACGAGGCGCAGGTAGCGGATCGCGACGGGCACCGCCAGCGCCGGCGACGTGCCGACATCGCCGTCGCGTTCAACCCGATAGAAGACGCCGCCGGCGACGTCGCGCCAGGCCTGATCGGCGCGCGCGCGGCCCTGCACGCGGACCGGCGCGACATGCGTGCCGCTGTCGAAGCGAAGGTCGATGTCGACGAGCGGCAGGACGCCGCCGAGATCGAAGTGGAGCGCGCGCGTGGCCGCCGCGTCGGGCGCTCCCCCGCGCACGGGCTCGGCGCTGGCGGCGACCGTGAGCTCGCGCGTCGAGTCGACGGCGACGCGCTGGCGCTCGGCGACGAGGACGCTGGCACCGGTCAGCGCCGGCGCAGCGCCCGGCTCGGCCCAGACCAGGCGAACGAAGCGGCCGGCGGACTCGGTCAGGCCGACGACCGGCTGCGCCAGCGTGCCGCTCGCCGATTGCAGCGCCATCACCTGGCCGCTGCCCGCCGGACGCCACTGGCGCAGGTCGTCGCTCGTCTCGATGCGGTAGCCGACCGAGAACTCGGCCGGCGCCGACCACCGCAAGGTGAGGCTCTTCGGCGGCGGATCGCCGCGCCGGCGCTCGCCGGTGTCGATCAGCCAGCCGCCCGATGGCGCGGGCGCGGCGGCGACGGTCGTGGCCGGGCCGCCGCGACGGCGCACGCTGATGCGATCGCCTTCGACAACGACGTCGACCGGCGCCGGCCACACGCCCGCCGCCGTCGGCCGCGCCGGCAGCGGATAGAGGCTCGCCTCGCGCACCTGCTCGCTCAGCTGCACCGCCGCCAGCGGCGGCAGGACCGCGAACGGCACGCGCTCGCCCTTGGCGTCGACGATGCGCAGGTCGCTCAGGTCGTCCTGCTCGACGTGGCCGTAGGCGGCGATGGGCAGCGCGAGCTGCACGAACGGTGCCGGTGAGTCGACGCTGATCGGCGCCTGGTACCGGTAGGGCGCGGGCTCGGCGTTTGCGACCGCGGCGGCGAGCAGCAGGCCCGCAAGGGCCAGGCAACGCCGGCGACGAGCGCCTTCAGGTCGCGACATGGCGAACCTCCTTCGCCGGCAACGGCGCGACGTAGGCGATGACGAGCATGAGCACGCCGACGCCGATGAACGAGACGATCCGCGTCAGGCTGCCCGAGAGGTCGACCAGGACGAGCTTGAGCACGACGGCCGCGAGCAGGGCCGCGCCCACGAACCAGGGCTCGCGCGCCGCCCGCGTCGAGGCGACCCACATCGTCACGAGCGCGATCGCGGTCCAGAGCAAGGTGATGCCGGTCTGCACGGCGAGCGAGCCGAGCCAGGCGTCGAAGTGATACGGCACGCCGCCGAAGTGATGGAAGCTGCGCACGAGGATCGCGTTGAGCCAGACGAAGCCGGCGACGGCCGCCATCGTCATCGACCAGGGCGCGATGCGATCGGCGTGCTTGAGCCACAGCAGCGTCGCGAGGAGGGCGATGCCGATTCCCATGTCGAGCGGGTTGAGGAGCGGGAGGTACGGCAGCGGAGCCGCCGATCCGTCGGACGCGACGTTGGCCACCAGGGTCCAGATCCAGAGACCGGCAGCGAGCACCGCGGCCGCGCTGGTCCGGTACGCGTCGGGCAGCATGCGCACCGGCCAGAGGCGCGCCGTCGCCGGGCGCGGCAGGAGCAGCAGCATCGCCGCCGGAACGGCGAGCCAGCCGAGCCACGGCCAAGCGCTCGCGAAGTCGCCCCAGTCGGCGGTCGCGGCGCGGCCGAGCAGCGCGCCAACAAGCGCGAGCGTGACCGCGCCGAGCGCGTGCGTCACGTGTGCCACCGCCTTCGCCGCAAACGGCGCGGCGAGGCGAAGCACGAGCCCGTGCGCGGCGAAGGCGATCGGCCACGCCCACCAGCCGCCGCCTTCGAGCGGGTTCGCGAGCAGCGCCGCGTCGATCGCCGCAGCGACGAAGACGATCGGCGTGTGCGCGAGCGCCGTCCACGCGATCTCGGGCCAGTCGAGGCGGCGTCCGAGCGTCGCGTAGAGCACGGCGACCGCGCTGGCCGCCGTCAGCGCGACGGCGAGGGCGAGGCGCATCGGCACGAACGCATCCATCTCGATGGTCGCGGTGACGACGAGCCACACCGTCGCCGAGGCGATCAGCAAGGTCTCGCACGCCTCCTCGCCGCGCTGGAGCGCGCCGGCCCGGCCGGCGCGATGCACGAAGAAGGCGCCGGCGAGCGACGATGCCGCCGCCATCAGGCCGCTGAAGAGATAGGCGTTGAAGACGAGCGTCGGCACGCCGTGGCGCTCGTGCCCGAGCAGCATCGCCAGGCCGGCGAGACCGAGCAGCACGTAGCCGAACAGGCGCGGCAGGCCGCGCTGCTGGCGAAAGCCGATCCAGATCAGGGCCGCGCCTTCGAGCGTCCACGCGCCGGCGGTGCTGCGCTCGTCGAGCGCGAACGGGATGACGAGGGTGAGGAAGACGGTCGCGATCGCGAGCGTCGCCTCGAAGGTGATGCCGAGCTCCGCGCGCCGCCTCATCCAGGTGGCGAGCAGCACGTAGAAGCCGGCCAGGGCGAGCGCAGCGAGGGCGGCGCCGTACGGCGTGCCGCGGACGAGGCCGTACTCGAGCGCGAAGGTCACCGTCGGCAGTCCGAAGAGAAGGCTGCTGTTGACCCACGCATCGCGACGCGGCAGGGCGCCGGTCGCGGCCGGCGCGGCGCGTGCGAGCCGGCGCGCCGGCAGGACGAGGATGACGACGAAGAGGAGGAAGAACGCGATCAGGAACCCCTGGCTGGTGGCGTAGTCCTGGGGGCGGTACTTGAGCACGCCCCACGCCGTCGCGACGATGAAGGTGGCGGCGAAGCCGATGAGGTTGAGCGGCCGCCACGTCTTCGACCATGCGACCGCGGCGATGCCGAGGTCGAGCACGAAGTAGTACGCGAAGAGCCCGACGTAGTTGTCGGAGCCGGTCGAGACGATGAGCGGCGTCGCGAAGCCGCCGAGTGCGCCGATGACGGCGAGCGCGCGCGCGTCCTGCAGGACGGCGAGCGCGGCGGCGAGCGCGGCGACGGCGACCATCAGCACGAAGGCCGGCATCGCGTCGATGACGCCGTAGAAGCGGAACGCGGCGAACAGCGTCAGGTACAGGACGGCGACCGCACCGCCCTGCAGCACCTGCGCGTACTCGGGCCGCGACAAGCGCAGGCGCCAGCCGAAGCCGAGGAGGACGACGGCCGCAGCGCCGATCGCGGCGAGGCGATATTCGATCGGCAGGTGCGCGTGCTCGCTCGCGTACTTGGCGAGAAACGCGAGGCCGACGAAGAGGATGCCGATGCCCGCCTTGACGATCGTGTTGCCGCCGAAGAGCCAGCGCCGGACCGGCGCGAACACGTCGCGCGGCGGCATGGCGCGGGCGCCGCTGGCGGCGACCTTCGGCGCGGCTCCGGCGGTCGGAAGCGCGGTCGGCGGCACGGTCTCGGCGTCCGGCGCCGGCACGGTGGCGGCGGCCGCGAGCGGGGTCATCGGCACTGAAGCTTCATGCGGCCGCAGAGTGGCCGCGGCCGGCGCGGGCGCGATGTCGGCCCGCGCGTCGAATGCGGGGCTCGCGCCGGCGACGTCTGCCTGTTGCGCCGCCTCGCCGACACCCGCATCGCGGCGTGCTGCCGCCGCAACGGGCGCTTCGACGCGCTTGCGCAGGTCCTCGATCTCGCGTTGCTGGCGCAGCGAACGAAGGATCAGCCATCCGAGCAAGGCGCCGGCGAGCGCGCCGGACTCGCCGCCCGCGACCGCACCGGCCAGCGCTCCCAAGACGATCGCGATCACCATCATCATGTCGCGCGCTCCCTAGTCATCAGTGCGGCGCACTCTAGCAGCGGGCTTTCGCGCGTCGGGCCCGCCAACGGGGGAGACGGCGAGGCGGCGTGGCAAGTTGCCGCGAACGCGCCGCGCGGTAGCGCGTGGCGCGCCGGCGGCGACGCTCAGCCGCAGTCGACGCGAACGATCTTGCCGACGAGGCCGAGCGATTGCGTCATCACGTCGCCGAAGAACGCCGTGTCGCTGACGAACGAGAGCGACCCGGCGAGCCGGAAGCGGTTGACCGAGTGAGGATGGCCGCGCACGTTCATGAACGTCAGGCGCCGCTTGGCGCTGCCGTCGACGTTCATGATCCACCAGTCGGCGCCCTGCAGCTGCCAGGCGAAGACGTCGGCGCCGGCGCCGGTCATGTAGACGATGCTCTTGCCGTCGGGCGTGAACGTCGGCGCTTGCGCGAAGCTCTCGGTCGTGAGCTCTCGCGTCTCGCCGCTCTCGATGTCCATCGTGTAGATCCGCGACGCGAACAGATTCTTCGAGACGAAGGTGCTGTAGAACGCGATCGTCCGGTTATCGGCGGCGATCGACTCGAGCTCGCCGCCCTGGTCGACGTTCCCCGGCTGGATCGTGCGGACGTTGTCGAGGTGCGGCTCCGGGTGCAGCACGAAGTCGGCGACCTTGAAGACATAGCCGCCTGCGAACAGATTGAAGTCCCAGAAGCGCGGCGCCTTGACGCGCTCGGTCCACGCGAACTTGCTGCCGTCCGGCGAGAACGCCGCATGCGTGATCGCGTGCTCGTAGCCGTCCGCAAGGGCGAGGATCTTCCACGCGCGGCTGCCGTCGCGCGTGACGATCCAGTAGTCGGTGTAGGCGCCGTAACCCGGGATCGCATCGACGGAGCTGCGCTCGTGCACGTTCTGCTCGACCAGCATGGCGAGCAGACCGCCGGCGGGATGCCATGCGGCGGGAAACTGATGACGATCGTCGCGCCACGCGGCGTACGTGACCCGCCGCTCGTGGCCGCCGTCCGCATCGGCGAGGAAGGCGTGGTAGTGGCCGTCGGGCTGCGGCCGGCCGAAGGCGATCGTCTGCGTCGCCGCGTTCCACTTCGCGCCGATGCGGTCATCGCTGCCGAAGTCGACCAGGGCGGCGGGGCCGCGACACGACGTGCTGTCGCCCGACGGGCGCGGTGGCGCCGGCCCCGCGGCGCCGGCAGCGACCGGCAGCGTGAACGCCAGCGCGACCGCCGCCGCGACCGCGCGCGCCATCAGAACTCGAGCCGGTGCTCGAGCGCAGGCAGTTGGCGACGCACGCCGGCGATTCGCTCGCGGCTCAGCTCGGCGACGACGACGCCTTCGCCTTCGTCGCTGCGGCAGGCGACGACCTCGCCCCACGGGTCGACGACGAGGCTGTGGCCGAACGTGCGCCGGCCGTTCTCGTGCGTGCCGCCTTGCGCGGCGGCGACGACGTAGCACTGGTTCTCGATCGCGCGCGCGCGCAACAGCACCTCCCAGTGCGCGGCACCGGTCGTGTACGTGAACGCCGACGGCACCGACAGGACGTCGCACGGCGGCCGGGCGAGCGCCCGATAGAGCTCGGGGAAGCGCAGGTCGTAGCAGACGCTGAGGCCGACGCGAAGCCCGTCGGCGTCGAAGGCGACCGGCGCGCGGCCGGCCCGCAGCGTGCGCGACTCGTCGTAGCGCTCCCGGCCGTTGTCGTACGCGAACAGGTGCATCTTGTCGTAGCGCGCGGCGAGCTCGCCGCGCGGCGAGAAGACGAGGTTGGCGTTCATCACCCGGTCGACAGCGCCGCCGCTCTCGCGCTCCGCGGCGTCGACGCACAGCGGCAGCGTGCCGCCGATGAGCCACACGGCGTGCTCGCGGGCGCTCTCGGCGAGCATGCGCTGGATCGGCCCGTCCCCCGGCGACTCGGCGACCGCGAGCTTGTCGCGATCGGCCTTGCCCATGAAGCAGAAGTACTCGGGCAGCACGACCAGCGTCGCGCCGTCGGCCGCGGCGCGACCGACGAGGCGGCGGGCGGTCTCGAGGTTCTTCTCGACGCTCGGCGTCGAGACCATCTGCACGGCGGCGATCTTCATGTTTCGGTCCTCCTCAACGCGTGACCGCCGGCGCCGCGGGCGGCTGCGCCGGCGCGGTCGAGTCGGCGGCGGTGTCGCCGAGCGAGCTGCGCTCGACTCGCTCGACCTTCGGGTCGTCCCACGGTCCGGTGACGCGGAACTCGCGCGTGCTGGCGGCCATCAGCGGCTTCCGCAGGAAGTATTGCGCCAGGAACGTGCCCAGGCCGATCGCCGGGTTGATCACCGCCACGGCGAGAGACGCCGTGCCGGCGTTGATCTC
>DATIDZ010000456.1:0-8493 GCA_035456045.1 Caldimonas sp. | reverse complement strand
TCTGATCGTCGTCGAGGCCGGCGAGCTGCGGCAGGTAGCGGCGGATGAACTTGCCCTGCGGGTCGAACCGCCGGCTCTGCGTCACCGGGTTGAAGATCCGGAACCACGGCTGCGCGTCGCAGCCCGTCGACGCCGACCACTGCCAGCCGCCGTTGTTCGATGCCAGCTCGTAGTCGATCAGGTGGAGCGCGAAGTACGCCTCGCCGCGGCGCCAGTCGATGCCGAGGTCCTTGGTGAGAAAGCTCGCGGTCACCATGCGCAGGCGGTTGTGCATCCAGCCGGTCTGGTTGATCTGCGCCATCGCCGCATCGACGAGCGGGTAGCCGGTGCGCCCCTCGCACCACGCGGCGAAGGCCTCGTCGGCGTGTCGCCCGTGCTCGAACTTGACGCGATCGAACTCCGGCTTGCAGCTCGACCCGACGACGTGCGGGACGTGGTGCAGCACCTGTTGGTAGAAGTCGCGCCAGACCAGCTCCGACAGCCACGTCTCGGCGCCGCCGCGCGCGTGCTTCCCCGCCTCGGCGATGCGGGCGCGCGCGACGCCGGCGAGGCGGCGGATCGAGATCGTGCCGAAGCGCAGGTGGACGCCGAGGTAGCTCGGGCCCTTCACGGCCGGGTAGTCGCGTGCCGTCGCGTAATCGTCGATGCGACCGACGAAGTCCTCGAGCAACTCTTCGGCGGCGGCGCTTCCGCCTTCGACCTTGAGCGACTCGAGGTTGGTCTTGACGAAGCCGAGGCGCCCCAGGGTGGGCAAGGCCGCGGCGACGCCGGTCGGCACCGGCGCGAGCGCCGCGGCGTGGTGCTCGACCGGGTACGGCTTCACGAAGTAGTCGTCGACCTTGCTCAGCCAGGCGGTGCGGTACGGCGTGAAGACGGTGTAGGGCTTGCCGCTCAGGGTCAGCACCTCGCTTCGCTCGAAGATCACGTGGTCCTTCGACGTGTGCAGCGCGACGCCGCGGGCGGCGAGGGCGCCGCGCGTCCGGGCGTCGCGCGCCAGCGCATAGGGATCGTCGTCGTGGTTGGCATACACCGCCTGCACGTGCAGCTCCGCCGCGAGGGCGACGATCTCGTCGGCGCCGGTCCCATGCCGCACCAGCAGCCGCACGCCGGCGACGCCGTGGCGCTCGCCGAGGCGCCGGAGGTCGGCGGCGAGGGCGTCGACGCTCTGGACGATGAACTCGACGCGCCGGTCGGCGCGCGGCAGCTCGTCCAGGATCGCGCGGTCGTAGACGAAGGCGCACCACACCTGCCGCGCCGCCCTGAGCGCGTGGTACAGGGCGGCATGATCGGCGACGCGCAGGTCGCGGCGGAACCAGACGAGCGCGGCGTCGAGGTCCTTCTCCATCCGCTAGTCGGTCAGGTGGCGCACCCGGCTAGTGTGCCGAAAGGCCGTACCCGGCGCCGGCGCGCGCGCGTCGGCGACGGCGCGGAATAAAATGGCGCCATGCCGCCGTCGTCGATCAACCTGACGAACCAGTTCCTCATCGCCATGCCGGGGATGGGCGACGGCACGTTCGCCGGCACCGTGATCTACCTGTGCGAGCACACCGAGAAGGGCGCGCTCGGCCTGGTCATCAACAAGCCGATCGACATCACGCTCAAGAGCCTGTTCGAGAAGGTCGAGCTCTCGCTCGACCGCGACGACCTGGCCGAGGTCCCGGTCTACTTCGGCGGCCCGGTGCAGACCGAGCGCGGCTTCGTCCTGCACGAGCCGGTCGCGGAGGGCGGCGAAGGCGGCCCGTACAACTCGTCGCTGAAGGTCGAGGGCGGCCTCGAGATGACGACCAGCAAGGACGTCCTCGAGGCGATCTCGAGCGGCGCCGGCCCGAAGAAGGTGCTCGTCACCCTCGGCTACAGCGGCTGGGGCGCCGGCCAGCTCGAGGAGGAGATGAGCCGCAACGGCTGGATCAACGTCGACGCCGAGCCGGGCATCATCTTCGACACGCCGGTGAGCCAGCGCTACGGCAAGGCGCTGTCGCTGCTCGGCATCGACGCCAGCATGCTCAGCTCGGACGCGGGGCACGCGTGAGCAGCGCTCTCGCAGTGGCCTCGCAACCCCGCTCCTTCCTCGCTTTCGATTTCGGCCTCCGACGGGTCGGCGTCGCCACAGGCAACTCGCTGACGCGAACGGCGACCCCGCTCACGACGGTCGCGGCCGAAGGCGAGGCCCGCATGGCCGCGATCGCTGCGCTGATCGCCGAATGGCGGCCGGCCGCGCTCGTCGTCGGCGTGCCGCGCCATCCCGACGGCGCCCCCCACGTCAACACGGAGCGGGCGCGCCGCTTCGGCCGCGAGCTGCAGGCCCGCTTCGCCCTGCCGGTGCACGAGGTCGACGAGCGCTACACGACGACGGAGGCCAAGCGGGCCGGCGCCGCCGACCTCGACGCCGCTGCCGCGGCGATCCTCCTCGAACAGCACCTGGCGGCCCTGTGACGCGCCTCGACAAGCTCGACGCGGAAGCGCTCTACACCCAGCTCCTCGCCGGCGTGCGCGGACTGCTCAAGCCCGATGGCGTCCTGGTCGGCATCTGGTCGGGCGGCGCCTGGCTCGCCGAGCGGCTGCAGAAGGACCTGGGGCTGCCCGGGGCACCCGGCGTGATCTCGAGCGCGCTGCACCGCGACGACTTTTCCCAGCGGGGCCTTTCGGCCGGCGCCGACCACACCAAGCTGCCGTTCGAGATCCAGGGCCGCCACATCGTCCTCGTCGACGACGTGCTCTACACCGGCCGGACGATCCGCGCCGCCGTCAACGAGCTCTACGACTTCGGCCGGCCGGCGAGCGTCTCGCTCGCGGTGCTCGTCGACCGCGGCGGCCGCGAGCTGCCGATCTGCGCCGCATGCGCGCCCGCGACGATCGAGCTGCCGCCGGGGCAACGGCTTTCGCTCGCGCGCGACGACGTCGGCAAGTTCAGCTTCGAAATCCGGTAAGGTTCCGCCTGCCCATGTTCGTCCGCCGCAACCCGCAGCTCAATCGCAACGACGAACTGATCCATCTCCTGTCCATCGAGGGCCTGCCGCAGTCGATCCTGCAGCACATCCTCGACACGGCGGGCACGTTCCTCAGCGTCAACGAGCGCGACGTCAAGAAGGTGCCGCTGCTGCGCGGCAAGAGCGTCTTCAACCTGTTCTTCGAGAACTCGACGCGCACGCGCACGACCTTCGAGATCGCCGCCAAGCGCCTCTCGGCCGACGTCATCAACCTCGACATCGCGCGCTCCAGCACCGCCAAGGGCGAGAGCCTGCTCGACACGATCGCCAACCTCTCGGCGATGCACGCCGACATGTTCGTCGTCCGGCACTCGGAGAGCGGCGCGCCCTACCTGATCGCGCAGCATTGCGCGCCGCACGTGCACGTGGTCAACGCCGGCGACGGGCGGCATTCGCACCCGACGCAGGGGCTGCTCGACATGTACACGATCCGCCACTACAAGAAGGACTTCCGCCAGCTCACCGTGGCGATCGTCGGCGACATCGTCCACTCGCGCGTCGCGCGCTCCGACATCCACGCGCTGACGACGCTCGGCGCGCCCGAGATCCGCGCGGTGGGACCGAAGACGCTCGTGCCCGGCGACCTCAAGGAGATGGGCGTCCGCGTCTGCCACGACATGGCCGAGGGCATCGCCGGCGCCGACGTCATCATCATGCTGCGCCTGCAGAACGAGCGCATGTCCGGGGCCATGCTGCCGAGCGCCGGCGAGTACTTCAAGACCTTCGGCCTCACGCCGGAAAAGCTCGCGCTCGCCAAGCCCGATGCGATCGTCATGCACCCGGGGCCGATCAACCGGGGCGTCGAGATCGACTCGACCGTCGTCGACGGACTGCAGAGCGTCATCCTGCCGCAGGTCACCTTCGGCATCGCCGTGCGAATGGCCGTGATGTCGATCATCGCGGGCAACAGCGCCTGATGGACATCCGATGAGCGATCGCATCCTGATCACGAACGCGCGTCTGCTCGATCCGGCCAGCGGCCGCGACGAAGCAGGCAGCGTCGCGATCGACGGCGGCCGGATCGCCGTCGTCGCGGGCAGCGACGGCGGCGCCCGGCTGCGCGACTTCGACGCGTCGCGGACCCTCGACGCGCGCGGGGCGGTCGTCGCGCCCGGCCTCGTCGACCTCGCGGCGCGCCTCGGCGAGCCCGGGCACGAGCACGCGGGGCTGCTCGAGTCGGAGCTCGCCGCCGCCGTGGCCGGCGGCGTCACGAGCCTCGTCTGCCCGCCCGATACCGATCCGGTGCTCGACGAGCCCGGCCTCGTCGAGATGCTCAAGTTCCGGGCCAGGAACCTCGACCTCGCGCGGCTGTATCCGCTCGGCGCGTTGACGCAAGGCCTCAAGGGCGAAGAGCTCACCGAGATGGCCGAGCTCACCGAGGCGGGCTGCGTCGGCTTCGCGCAGGCCGACGTCGCCATCCGCGACACGCTCGTCCTCCACCGTGCGCTCCAATACGCGGCGACCTTCGGCTACACGGTCTGGCTGCGGCCCAACGACGCCTGGCTCGGCAATGGCGTCGCCGCCAAGGGCCCGCTGGCGACGCGGCTCGGCCTCTCCGGCGTGCCGGTGCTCGCCGAGACGATCGCGCTGGCGACGATCTTCGAGCTCGTCCGCGACACCGGCGCGCGCGTCCACCTGTGCCGCCTCAGCAGCGCCGCCGGCGTCGACCTGGTGCGCAAGGCCAAGGCCGAGCGGCTGCCGGTCACGTGCGACGCGAGCATCCACCAGCTGCACCTGATCGATGTCGACATCGGCTACTTCGATTCGTCGATGCGGCTGGTGCCGCCGCTGCGCCAGCAACGCGACCGCGACGCGATCCGCGCGGCGCTCGCCGACGGCACCATCGATGCGCTCGTCAGCGACCACACGCCGGTCGGCGAGGACGCGAAGCAGCTGCCGTTCGCCGAAGCCGAGCCCGGCGCCACCGGCCTCGAGCTGCTGCTCGGCTCGGCGCTGAAGTGGGGCGAGGCGAGCAAGCTCTCCCTGGCGCAGACGCTCGCCTCCGTGACCAGCCGGCCCGCCGCCGTGCTGGCCGCTTCGATGGGCCCGGCGGCGCCGGCGCCGGGCGGCCTGCACGAAGGCGCGGTCGCCGACCTGTGCGTGTTCGCGCCCGACGAATCGTGGATGGTCGACGGCACCACGCTGGCGAGCCGCAGCCACCTCACGCCGTTCGCGCGCCTCGAGATGCCGGGCCGCGTCCGCTGCACGATCGTCGCCGGCCGGGTCGCGTACGACGCGGTCGAGTGACGACGTGACGGCGCCGTGATGCGGCGCCTGCGCGCCGTCGCGCGACTCGGGCACGCGGTGGTGCACGGGTTTCACGGCCTGGCGCTGGTCCTGTTCAGCTTCTCATCGCTCGACCCCGCGCGCCGCCACGAGCGCATCCGCTGGTGGTCGCGCAAGATGCTGGCCGTCCTCGGCATCGCCTTCGAGCACGACGGCGCGCCGGCGGAGAGCGGCATCCTGATCGCCGCCAACCACGTCTCCTGGCTCGACATCATGGCGATCCACGCCGTCGTTCCGCGGGCGCGATTCGTTTCCAAGGCCGACGTCAAGGCCTGGCCGCTGGTGGCGCGACTGGTCGACTCGGCCGGCACGCTCTACCTGGAGCGCGAGCGAAAGCGCGACGCGCTGCGCGTCGTCCACGCCGTTGCCGAGTCGCTGCGCGCCGGCGAGGCGGTCGCGATCTTCCCCGAAGGAACGACGTCGACGGGGCACGGCCTGCTGCCGTTCCACGCCAACTTGCTGCAGGCGGCCATCTCGACGTCGACGCCGGTCCAGCCGGTGGCGCTCCGGTTCTCGGAAGCGGCCAACGCGGTGAGCGAAGCGGTCGAGTTCGTCGGCGCGACGAGCCTGACGCGAAGCCTCTGGCAGACGTCGTGCGGACAAGGCGTGCGCGTTCGCCTCGCGTTCCTGCCGCCGCGTCCTTCGGCGCACGCCGACCGGCGCGAGCTCGCTGCGCTCCTGCGCCGCGACATCGCCGGCGCGCTCGGCATCGATGCCGAAGGGGCGCCGGCGAATGGCGCCTAGGGCCGCCTGCCGCTCGCCTGGTTCGCGACCGCGGCCGCCGCCTTGGCCGCCGCTTCGGCATCGCCGAGGTAGTAGCTTCGGATCGGCTTGAGCGTGTCGTCGAGCTCGTAGACGAGCGGGATGCCGTTCGGGATGTTGAGGCCGACGATCTCGGCATCGCCGATGCCATCCAGATACTTGACGAGCGCGCGCATGCTGTTGCCGTGCGCCGAGACGAGCAGTCGCTGGCCCGAGGCGATCGCCGGCGCGAGCGTCGCGTGCCAGAACGGCAGGACGCGGGCGACCGTGTCCTTGAGGCACTCGGTCAGCGGGATCTGCTCCGGCGCGAGCTTCGCATAGCGCGGATCGCTGCGCTCGCTGCGCGGGTCGCCCGGCGCGAGCGCTGGCGGCGGCACGTCGTAGCTGCGCCGCCACGCGAGCACCTGCGCATCGCCGAACTTGGCCGCCGTCTCCGCCTTGTCGAGCCCTTGGAGCGCGCCGTAGTGGCGCTCGTTGAGGCGCCACTCGTTGTGCACCGGCAGCCAGGTGCGGTCCATCTGGTCGAGCGCGTGCCAGAGCGTCCAGATCGCGCGCTTCAGCACCGACGTCCAGGCGACGTCGAACTCGTAGCCGCCTTCCTTCAGGAGCCGCCCCGCCTGACGCGCCTGCTCGACGCCCAGCGGCGTGAGGTCGACGTCGGTCCAGCCGGTGAAGCGGTTGGCGAGGTTCCAGGTGGATTCGCCGTGGCGTAGGAGGACGAGCTTGTGCATGGTGAGGGAGGTCGGGTGAGGTTCCTCGCGGCCAGTGAGGCGATGGCGGCGCGGACGCAGGCAGAGGGGCCGAATTCTATAATTCGAGCTTTGCCGGATCGGGCTCAGCGGCCCGCGATGACCTTGAGCTTCGTTCTCGACAACTGGTATCTCTTCGTCACCGCGCTGGTCTCCGGCGGCCTGCTGCTCTGGCCGACGCTGGCCGACAACATGGGCGGCGCGAAGGTCAGCGCCGCCGACGCGGTGCGACTCATCAACCGCGAGAAGGCGATCCTGATCGACATCAGCGAGCCGGCCGAATACGCCGCCGGCCACGCGGTCGGCGCCCGCAGCATCCCGCTCAGCGCGCTCGAAACCTCGCGCGAGCTGCCGAAGAACAAGTCGCTGCCGCTGGTCGTCGTCTGCCCGACCGGTGCGCGCGCCTCGCGCGCCGTCGTCGCCCTCAAGAAGCTCGGCTTCGAGAACACCACCGCGCTCGCCGGCGGCCTCGCCGCCTGGCGCGCTGCCAACCTGCCCACGGAAAAGACCGCCTCAGCATGACTGCCCCCACGCTCGCTTCGCTCGCTGCCCCCCTAGCGGGCGTTCGGTCGGCTCGGGAGCGGCACGGCGCCGACTGAGATGCAGCCCGTGAAGATGTACAGCACGGCGACCTGTCCGTACTGCCTGCGCGCGAAGGCGCTCCTGAAGCAACGCGGCGTCGAGACGATCGACGAGATCCGTGTCGACGAGCAGCCCGCCGAGCGCGAGGCGATGATCAAGCTGACCCGGCGCTGGACGGTGCCGCAGATCTTCATCGGCGAGACCCACGTCGGTGGCTGCGACGAGCTCGTCGCGCTCGACCGCAGCGGCGGCCTCGAGCCGCTCCTGGCCGGCACGCGATAATCGTCGCCCGCCGGCGAAGCCGCCGGTTCCCGCCTTCCCATCGCCTTCGCGGCGAGCCCCCACCCCGACTCCGAGAGTTCCGCATGGCCGACGCCCCCAACACGACCCCGATGTTCCAGATCCAGCGCATCTACCTGAAGGATCTGTCGCTCGAGCAGCCGAACTCGCCGCAGATCCTGCTCGAGCAGGCACAACCGCAGGTCGAGATCAGCCTCGGCCTCGGCGCCGAGCCGATCGGCGAGGGCATGTACGAAGTCACCGTCACGGCGACCGTCACCACGAAGGTCAAGGACCGCGTGCTGTTCCTGGTCGAGGCCAAGCAGGGTGGCATCTTCGAGATCCGGAACATTCCCGATGAGCAGCTGCAGGCGATCGTCGGCATCGCCTGCCCCGGCATCATCTACCCGTACCTTCGAGCGATCGTCTCCGACGTCTGCACGCGTGCCGGCTTCCCGCCCGTCATCCTCTCGGAAGTCAATTTCCAGGCGATGTTCGAGGCGCAGCAACAGCAAAAGGCGAAGCAGGGCGCCGGCAGCAACGGCTCCGGCGTCATCGCAACGGCGTAGCGCGCGATGAACCTCACCGTCCTCGGCGCGGGCGCGTGGGGGACGGCGCTGGCGGTGCATGCGTGTGCAGCGCAGCCGACGCTCCTGTGGGCGCGCGATCCAGCGCAGGCTGCGGCGATGCGCGCGACCCGACGCAACGCACGCTATCTGCCCGAAGTGGCGCTGCCCGCTGCACTGGAGGTCGAGAGCGACCTGTCCGTTGCGCTTGCACATTCCGCGGGCGGACTCGTCTTCATCGCGACGCCGATGGCGGGGTTGGCGGCGATGCTTAGCAGCTTG
>DATIDZ010000455.1:0-3550 GCA_035456045.1 Caldimonas sp. | reverse complement strand
GAGATGACCTGCCCGATCGCCCGCAGCCTCGAGCACGTCGGCGAGTGGTGGAGCATGCTGATCCTGCGCGACGCGTTCGGCGGGACGACGCGCTTCGACGACTTCCAGCACAGCCTGGGCATCGCGCCCAACATGCTCGCGCGCCGGCTCGCGGCGCTGGTCGAGGCCGGCCTGCTCGAGCGGCGGCGCTACAGCGAGCGGCCGCCTCGCGACGAATACGTCCTGACCGATCGAGGCCGCGACTTCAAGCCGGTGCTGGTCGCGCTGGTGGCGTTCGGCAAGAAGCACTTCGCCGCGCCGGGCCGGGCCGTGCCCTCGCGCTTCGCAGGCGTGTTTTCGCCGCCAACGGCGACGCGGCGCGCCGCCAAGGGCGCTCGCCCGTGAGCGCGCTGGCGGCGGGAAACTCGACCGCGGTCGACGCGCCGTCGACCGCGCCATCGCCCGCCGCTCCTGCGGCGATGAGCACGCGCACCCGTCGCCTCCTGCAAGGCGCGATCGTGCCGACGCTCCTCCTCATGGCGTGGCCGAACGTCCTCGTGATGACGGCCCAGGCGTCGACCGGACTGATCGAGACGTGGTGGGTCTCGCGCCTCGGCACCGACGCGCTCGCCGGCATGGCGCTCGTCTTCCCCGGCTTCATGATGATGCAGATGCTCTCGGCCGGCGCGATCGGCGGCGGCATCGCCTCGGCCGTCGCGCGCGCGCTCGGCGCGGGCCGCCGCGACGACGCCGATGCGCTGGTGCTGCATGCGATCCTCATCAACCTCGGCCTCGGCGTCGTCACGTCGGCGATCTTCCTGGCGCTCGGGCGGCCGATCTATGCGGCGATGGGCGGCCAGGGCGGGTCGCTCGACGCGGCGCTCGCGTACTCGAACGTCGTCTTCGTCGGCAACGTCCTCGTCTGGCTCATGAACGCGCTCGCCAGCGTGATCCGCGGCACCGGCAACATGCTCGTGCCCGCGCTCGCGGTGTGCCTCGGCATCGTCCTGCTCGTGCCGCTCTCGCCGCTCTTCATCTTCGGCTGGGGACCGGTGCCCGCGATGGGCATCGCCGGCGGCGGCGTCGCGGTCGTGGTCACGACCGCGCTCTCGGCGGTCGTGCTCGCCTGGTACATCCTTTCCGGCCGCTGCGTCGTCAAGCTGCACCGGGCGCGCCTGAAGGCGCCTTTCTTCGCCGACATACTGCGCGTCGGCGGCGTCGGCGCGATCAGCACGCTGCAGACCACGCTCACCGTTGCGCTGACGACGGCGCTGGTCGGCGCGCACGGCGGGCCCGATGCGGTCGCCGGCTACGGCACCGGCGCGCGCCTCGAGTACCTGCTCATTCCGCTGGTCTTCGGCCTCGGCGCACCGATGGTCGCCCTCGTCGGCACGAACATCGGCGCCGGCCAGCGCGAGCGTGCGCTGCGCATCGCGCTCACCGGCGGCGGCCTCGCCTTCCTGGTCAGCGAGACGGTGGGGCTCGCCGCGGCGATCTGGCCCTACGCATGGCTCGGCCTCTTCGGCCACGACCCGCAGATGCTCGAGACCGGCGCCGCCTACCTGCGCGTCGTCGGGCCGGCCTACGGCTTCTTCGGCCTCGGACTCTCGCTTTACTTCGCATCGCAGGGGGCCGGCAAGCTCGGCTGGCCGTTGATGGGCGGCCTGCTGCGCCTGCTGATCGCGGTCGGCGGCGGCTGGACCGTCGTGAGCCTCACCGGATCGCTGGCGTGGGCCTTCGCGGTCCTCGCGCTCGCGCTGGTGGTCTACGGGGTGACCATCGTCGGCGCGGTCGCGTCGGGGAGCTGGTTCAGGCGCTGACCGACGCGGCGGGCGCGGCCGCGATCAGTGGACCTCGGGCTCGGGAGTGACGCCCGGGCGCGCGAGGTAGTCGAAGTCGCAGCCCTCGTCGGCCTGCAGCACGTGCGCCGAGAACATCGCCCCGTAGCCGCGCTCGTAGTGCGGCGGCGGCGCGGTCCACGCTTGCCGCCTCCGTGCCATCTCGGCCTCGTCGACGAGCAGGTCGAGGCGCCGCGTCGCGGCGTCGAGGCGGATGAGGTCGCCGTCCTTGACCAGGCCGAGCGGGCCGCCGACGTGGCTCTCCGGGCAGACGTGGAGGACGCACGTGCCGTAGCTCGTTCCGCTCATGCGCGCGTCGGAGATGCGCACCATGTCGCGCACGCCGGCCGCGAGCAATTTCTTCGGGATCGGCAGCATGCCCCACTCCGGCATGCCGGGCGCGCCGATCGGGCCGGCTTCCTGCAGGACGAGCACGCTGTCGGGCGTGACGTCCAGGTCCGGGTCGTCGATGCGGGCGACCAGGTCGTGATGGTCCTTGAAGACCACCGCCGGGCCGACGTGGTCGAGCAGCCTGGCCTCCGCTGCCGAGCGCTTGAGCACCGCGCCGCGCGGCGCGAGCGATCCCTTGAGGACGACGAGCGCGCCGCTCGCGTAGACCGGGTTGTCGAGGCTGCGGATGACGTCGGCGTCGAAGACGCGCGCACCTTCCATGTTCTCGCCGAGCGTGCGCCCGTTCACCGCCCGGCACGACAGGTCGAGGTGGGCGCGGATGACGTCGAGCACGGCCATCAGGCCGCCCGCGAAGTGCAGGTCCTCCATGAGGTACTGGCCGGCCGGCATCAGGTTGCAGATCACCGGCACCAGCTCGCTCGCGTCGGCGAAGGAATCGAGCGAGAGCTCGTGGCCGAAGCGGCGCGCCATCGCGATGAGGTGGATGAGCGAGTTGGTCGACCCGGAGATCGCCATGTCGGCGACGACGGCGTTGCGAAGCGCGGCTGGCGTGACGATGTCGGAGGGCTTGAGGTCTTCCCACACCATCTCGACGATGCGCCGGCCGGCGTCCGACGCCATCCGGCCGTGCTCGGCGTCGACGGCGGGAATCGTGCTCGCGCTCGGCAGCGACAGGCCCAGCACGTCGATCAGCGTCGCCATCGTCGACGCCGTTCCCATCGTGTTGCAGGTGCCGGTCGAGCGCGCGCTCGCCTCCGACATCTGCATCCACTCGACCTGGCTGATCTTGCCGGCGCGATAGTCGGCCTCCGCGGCCCAGGTGCTCGAGCCGGTGCCGAGCGTGTGCTGGCGCCAGCGGCCCTTGAGCATCGCCCCGGCGGGAACGAAGATCGCCGGCACGTTCATCGAGGCGGCGCCCATCACCAGGCCGGGACCGGTCTTGTCGCAGCCGCCCAGGAGTACCACGCCGTCTACCGGATGAGCGCGAAGCGCCTCCTCCGCTTCCATCGCGAGCAGGTTGCGATAGAGCATGCTGGTCGGCCGCAGGAAGCTCTCGCTGACGCTCTGCACCGGAATCACCGCTGGGAATCCGCCCGCCTGCCAGATGCCCCGCTTGATCTCCTCGATGCGCTGCGGGAAGTGCGCGTGGCAGGTCTGGAAGTCGGACCAGGTCGAGAGGATCGCGATGACCGGCTTGTCCTTGAAATCCTCGAGCGAGAAGCCGCCCTGCTTGATGCGACGGTGCTTGTGCGGCCCGACGGGACTCGGGGCCGAGAACCAGCGCTGGCTGCGCAGCTCGCCGATGGTCTTGCGTTTGCCGG
>DATIDZ010000454.1:0-5445 GCA_035456045.1 Caldimonas sp. | reverse complement strand
GTAGCCGGTGTAGAAGTCGGCGAGGGCGACGCGACGGACGTCGTCGCCGCGGCGCAGCACGAGCGCTGCGTCGAGCGCCATCAGCACCGGCGCCGAGTCGCCGATCGGCGAGCCGTTGGCGACGTTGCCGCCCATCGTTCCGGTGTGGCGCAGCGGCACGCCGGCGAAGCGCAGCCAGATCTCGGCCAGCGTCGGCCAGCGCGCGACGAGCGCGCGCCACGCGTCCTCGAGCGACGCCGCCGCGCCGATCGACAGCACGCCGTCTCGCTCGTCGATGCGCTTGAGCTCGTCGACCGCGCCGATGTAGACCAGTTGCGGCAGCTCGCGGAACATCTTGTTGACCCACAGGCCGATGTCGGTCGAGCCGGCGAGGATGCGCGCGTCGGGTCGGGCGACAAGGGCCGCGGCGAAGTCGTCGAGCGTGCGCGGCGCGATGAACTCGGCGCCGCTCGCGCCGACGCTGCGCAGCGGCGCGTCGCCGGCCAGCGAGGTCAACGCGGCGACGACGGGCGCGGCGTCGAGCGGCGCCGCCGGCAGGTCGAACATCCGCTCGCCGGCATCGAGGATCGGCCGATAGCCGGTGCAGCGACACAGGTTGCCCGACAGCTCGTCGGCGTTCTGCTGGCGCGACGGCCGGCTGCCGCGCGCGACGTGTTGCTGGTAGGCCGCCCAGAGCGACATCACGAAGCCGGGCGTGCAGAACCCGCACTGCGAGCCGTGGCACGCGACCAGCGCCTGCTGCACCGGATGGAGCGCGCCGTCGGCGACCGTGCCGGCCGGGTGCCGGGCCGCTCCCAGGCCCGGCCGCGCCCCCTCGGTGGGCAGCGTCGCGGCGTCAGCCGCAAGCGTGGGGGCCTGAAGACTCTCGACGGTGAAGAGCGCCTTGCCGTCGAGCGTCGGCAGGAACTGGATGCACGCGTTCGCGCTGCGCAGGCGCAGCCCCGCGACGGTGTCGTCGCTCGTGCTGCCCGACGACGCGAGCTCGCCGATGACAACCGTGCAGGCGCCGCAGTCGCCTTCGTTGCAGCCTTCCTTGGTGCCGGTGCAGCGCGCGTCCTCGCGCAGCCAGTCGAGGACGGTGCGAGTCGGCGCCGCGCCGTCGATCTCGACGAAGGCACCGCGGTGGAAGAACCGGATCGGGCGCGAGGACATGGTGGCTCCGATGGTATACACGCGATTCGCATGCCATCCCGCCTCGCCGCGCCTTCCGTGCCGCGCCCCGCCGACGTCGCGGCGCGCATCGCCATCCGCGGCGACCTGCTCGATTTCAGCGCCGATCCGGCGTGGGGCGACGTCGACTCGCCGGCGGTGCGCTTTCGCGCCGATCACTGGCTGCTCGCCGAAGGCGGCCGCATCGTCGCGGTCCAGGCCGAGCCGCCGGGCGAGGGCTGGGAGCGCCACGACCATCGCGGCCGCCTCGTGCTGCCCGGATTCATCGACACCCATGTGCACAGCCCGCAGATCGACGTCATCGCGAGCTACGGCACCGAGCTGCTGGACTGGCTGACAACGCACACCTTTCCGGCGGAGGCGCGCCACGCCGATGCCGGCCACGCCGAAGGCGCGGCAGCGCACTTCCTCGACGCGCTGCTCGCCCACGGCACGACCTCGGCCGTGGTGTTCCCGACCGTCCACGCCGCGTCGGTCGACGCGCTGTTCGCCGCCGCCGAGGCGCGCGGGATGCGCGTCATCGCCGGCAAGGTGCTGATGGACCGCAACGCGCCCGCCGACCTGGTCGACGACGTCGCCACGGCCGAGCGCGAGATGGAGACGCTGATCGCCCGCTGGCACGGCCGCGGCCGCCTCGCCTATGCGGTCACGGTGCGCTTCGCCCCGACCAGCTCGCGCGAGCAGCTCGCCCTCGCCGGGCAGCTCTGCCGGGCCGATCCGACGCTCTACCTGCAGACGCACGTCGCCGAGAACCGCGCCGAGGTGCGCTGGGTCCACGAGCTGTTCCCGGAGGCGCGCAGCTACCTCGACGTCTATGCCGCGGTCGGCCTGCTGCATGCGAGAAGCGTGTTCGCGCACGGCATCTGGCTCGACGACGCCGACCGCGCCGCGATTGCCGCGGCGGGGGCGCAGATCGCGCACTCGCCGTCGTCGAACCTGTTCCTCGGCAGCGGCCTGTTCGGCTGGCGCGCGGCCGAGGCGGCCGGCGTCCACGTCAGCCTGGCGAGCGACGTCGGCGGCGGCACCAGCCTGTCGATGCTCCGCAACATGGCCGACGCGTACAAGATCCAGGCGCTCGCCGGCGAGCGGCTGACGGCGTGGAAGGCGCTGCACGCGGCGACGCGCGGCGCGGCGATCGGGCTCGGACTCGGCGACGAGATCGGCTCGCTCGAGGTCGGCGCCAGCGCCGACGTCTGCGTGTGGGACGCGGCGGTCGGCGCCGTGGCGACGCGCCGTGCCGCGGTGGCGCGCACATTGCATGAGCACGTCTTCGCCTGGATGACGCTCGGCGACGAGCGCAACCTCGTCAAGACATTCGTCGCCGGCCGGGCCCATTACGATCGCGACGGCGCCTGACTTCTCCCGGACCTTCGATGCTTCGTCTCGAGCTCGTCGACATCAGCAAGTCGTATCCCGCGGTGAAGGCGAACGACCGGGTGAGCCTGCGCGTCGCGCCGGGGCAGATCCACGCCGTCCTCGGCGAGAACGGCGCCGGCAAGTCGACGCTGATGAAGATCATCTACGGCGCCGTCCGGCCCGATGCCGGCGAGATCCGCTGGAACGGCGCCCGCGTCGACGTCGCGTCGCCGGCCGAGGCGAGGGCGCTCGGCATCAGCATGGTCTACCAGCACTTCAGCCTGTTCGACACGCTGACCGCGGCGGAAAACGTGTGGCTCGGCCTCGACAAGGCGCTCACGCTCGGAGAAGTGACGGCGCGGATCAGGAAGGTCGCCGGCGAGTACGGACTCGACGTCCGTCCGGAGCGGCCCGTGCACACGCTGTCGGTCGGCGAGAAGCAGCGCGTCGAGATCGTGCGCGCGCTGATGACGGCGCCCAAGCTGCTGATCCTCGACGAGCCGACCTCGGTGCTCACGCCGCAGGCGGTGCAGACGCTCTTCGTCACGCTGCGCAAGCTCGCCGCCGAAGGGTGCTCGATCCTCTACATCTCGCACAAGCTCGACGAGATCCGCTCGCTCTGCCACCACTGCACGGTGCTGCGCGGCGGCAAGGTCACCGGCGAGGTCGATCCGACGCAGGAGACCAACGCCAGCCTGTCGCGCCTGATGATCGGCGCCGAGCCGCCGCAGCTGCAGCATCGCGCCGCGCAGCCCGGCCCGATCGTGCTCTCGGTGCGCGACCTCACGCTCGCCAAGGAGGATCCGTTCGGCACCGCGCTCGAGCGCGTCTCGTTCGACGTGCGCGCCGGCGAGGTCGTCGGCATCGCCGGCGTCTCGGGCAACGGCCAGCAGGAGCTGATGGCCGCGATCTCGGGCGAGGACCGGCGAGCGCCTGCCGGCTCGATCACGCTCTTCGAGCGCGACATCGCGCGCGCGTCGCCGCGCTCCCGCCGCCACGCGGGCCTGCACTTCGTTCCCGAAGAGCGGCTCGGCCGAGGCGCCGTGCCCACGCTCTCGCTCGCCCAGAACACGCTGCTGACGCGAACGCGCGCGGTCGGCGCCGGCGGCTGGATCCGCGTCGGCGACGTCGCCGCGCTCGCCGAGTCGCTGATCCGGCGCTTCAACGTCAAGGCCGGCGGGCCGGGCTCGGCGGCGAAGAGCCTCTCGGGAGGCAACCTGCAGAAGTTCATCGTCGGCCGCGAGATCGACGCCGAGCCGAAGCTGCTCGTCGTCTCGCAGCCGACCTGGGGCGTCGACGTCGGCGCGGCGGCGCAGATCCGCGGCGAGCTGCTGGCACTGCGCGACGCGGGCTGCGCGGTCCTCGTCGTCAGCGAGGAGCTCGACGAGCTGTTCGAGATCTGCGATCGCCTCGTCGTGATCGCGCAGGGGCGCGTCTCGCCGAGCGTCGCGACCGCAGACGCGACGATCGAGCGGATCGGCGAATGGATGAGCGGCCTCTGGGACCGGCAAGCGAGCGCCAGCCATGCTGAAGCTTGAGGCGCGGCCCGAGCCGTCGCGCGCGATGTCGATCGCCTCGCCGCTGATCGCGCTGGCGATCACCGTCGTCATCGGCACGTGCCTCTTCCTCATCCTCGGCAAGGACCCGCTGCGCGGCCTCGCGGTCTTCTTCGTCGAGCCGGTGAAGAGCGTCTACGCGCTCACCGAGCTGGCGGTGAAGGCGACGCCGCTGCTGCTGATCGCGCTCGGGCTGGCGGTCTGCTTCCGCTCGAACGTCTGGAACATCGGCGCCGAAGGCCAGTTCATCGTCGGCGCGCTGTTCGCCAGCGGCGTGGCGATGCAGGCGACGCCGGCGACCGGCGGCTGGTTCTTCGTCGCCGTCATCGCGGCGGGCGTCGTCGGCGGCATGTGCTGGGCGGCGCTGGTCGCGATCCTGCGCGATCGCTTCAACGCCAACGAGATCCTCGTCAGCCTGATGCTGGTCTACGTCGCCGAGCAGCTGCTGAACTACCTCGTCTACGGCCCGTGGAAGGACCCGGCAGGCTACAACTTCCCGCAGACGATCACGTTCCTCAAGTCGACGCAGGTGCCCAAGCTGTTCACCGGCTTTCGCGTCAACGTCGGCGTGCTGATCGCCCTCGCGGCGGTCGGCGCGTTCTGGGTCCTGCTGTTCCGGACCTACGCCGGCTTCCAGCTCCAGGTCGGCGGCCTCGCGCCGGCCGCGGCGCGCTACGCCGGCTTCTCGTCGCGGAAGGCGCTCTGGTCGTCGCTGCTGATCTCGGGCGGCATGGCCGGGCTCGCCGGCGGGCTCGAGGTCGCCGGCCCGCTCGGCCAGCTCACGCCGCACGTGCCCGCGGGCTACGGCTTCGCCGCGATCATCGTCGCCTTCGTCGGCCGTCTGCATCCGGTCGGCATCGTCTTCTCGGCGATCCTGATGAGCATGTTCTACATCGGCGGCGAGCTCGCGCAGTCGCGCCTCGGCCTGCCGAAGTCGCTGACCGGCGTGTTCCAGGGACTGCTGCTCTTCGCGCTGCTCGCGTGCGACACGCTGATCGCCTATCGCATCCGCTGGAAGCCGGCGCACGTGCCGCCGGTCGGCACGCCGAGCGCTCCCGCGGGCGGCGATGCGCCGCTCACCCCCGTCGTCGCAGCGGCGACGCTGCCGGCACGCGAGGGCACCTGATGGACCAGTTCGCGCTCCTTCTCGCGGCGACGCTCAATTCGGGGACGGTGCTCGCCTTCGCAGCGCTGGGCCTGCTGATCAACGAGAAGGCCGGCATCGTCAACCTGGGCGCCGAGGGCATGCTGCTGTGCTCGGCCCTCGCCGGCTTTGCCGCCGTGGTCCACACCGGCAGTGACCTGGCGGGCTTTGCCGCCGGCATAGTCGCCGGGGCCCTGCTGGCCGCCATCTTTGGCGTGC
>DATIDZ010000453.1:0-12799 GCA_035456045.1 Caldimonas sp. | reverse complement strand
GTCGTGATCGAGCATGACCTGGATGTGATTGCGGAGGCGGATTGGGTCATCGACCTCGGGCCCGAAGGCGGCGTCAACGGCGGGCGCGTCGTCGCCGAGGCGGTGCCGGAGCGACTGATCGCGCTGGCGGAGAGTCACACGGGTGCGGCGCTGCGGCCGGTGCTGGCGCGTTCCGTGCCGGCTGAAGCACTGGCTGCGGCCTAAGCGTAGGGGCAGATCGCTGCCCCAGCAAGCCGATAGTCAAGGCGTGAACGACGAGCGTCAGCTCGAGGCTTCGCGGGCGCCGGTCGGTTCCTCGAGGCACACCCTTGGGACGACGCAGCAACCCGCGGCGTTCCCTTCGGGCGATCCTGCCTAGCGGCCCAGCCGGCTCGCGAATTGGTCGATGCTCGCGAGCAGCTGGTCCGCGGCGGGAAGTTGCCCTTGCGGCGTCAGATGATCGACGACCTCGGGCACGAGCTGGGAAAGTCCGTGTCGCGCTTCGTCTTCGCTGATGCCCGCCTGCGAGGCGATCGCCGACAGCTGCTCAGGCGCCAGGACTTTCGACCAGGCCTGCGGTGGCAGCGGCTCGTTGGCTCCGGTGCCGACCCAGGAATCGGCCTGCTGGCCATACCCGCTCTGCGTCAGTTGCTGGAGCAGTCCGCCGAGGCCACCCATGGCACCTCCGCCGGCCCCGGCGACACCGCTCGCCGCGCCGCCGCGGTTCGACAGCATGCTGAGCACGATCGGCAGCAGTGCCATCATGGCCCCGCCGCCTGCGCCGCCGAAGCTCTGGCCCATCGGCGTCTGGCCTTGCCCTTGCATGCTGCCGGTCAGTCCGCCCAGGATCTGGTCGAGAAGGCCCATGGTTCGCTCCCAAGGTTCGTTGTTCGAGACCGGTGATGCTGAACCTGCGCGGTCGCGATTGCAACCCGCGCCTACGCGGCGCGGGGGCCGCTCCGACGCTCACTGGGGAGCTGTCGCAGTCGTTCCGGGCAGCTCGAGTTCCCCCTTCGACTCGAAGCGCACGCTGCCGAAACTCGATCCGCCCACCTTGCCGCGCAGGACATAGTCGATCTTCGAGCGGTCACCGCTCGCCAGGCCGATCGCCTGGCGCACCATCGCGAAGGCCGAAACGGTGACGGGCACGGTCACCACCGTCTCGCCGTAGCGCGGGATGGTCCCGCGAGCGTCGCTGACGCCGCTTGCGAACGAGTTGCCGCGCACCTCGAGCTCGACAGCGATGCCGTCGTAGTCGATCGGGCTCTCGTTCGGGTTCTGCACGCGCAACTTCGTGGCGAAGCGCAGCTCCATTCCCTGGCCTTGGAGTGGTTCCAGGCCGACGACCTGGACCTTGATCGGATCGCCGCCCATCACGGCGCAGGCGGCGACAAAGGCGAGTACCAGCGCGGTCACACTCCACAAGCAAATCCGTCGGGCCATGCAACCTCCGAGTCAACGCTGCGTCTGGCTCCGCAGTCCATCGGCGCAAGGGCAATGGCGGCCCAACGCCGTTGGTAGCCCAGACCGGGATCCGCTTTCGCTAGTGCGCGAGGCGACTCCACACGAAAAGAAGCACGAGCGCTCCGATCACCGACAAGATGATCCCTGCGGGATGCACTACCGCCCCATCCGCCGGCTTGCTGAAGATTCGGGCGATGAAGCCGCCGACGAAGGAGCCGGCGATGCCCAACAACCCGGTCATGAAGATTCCCATGTTCTCCGTTCCGGGCATGATCCAGCGCGCGACCGCGCCGACGACGACGCCAACGATGAACATCCAGATCAGATGCAGCATGTTCGATACCTCCAGGTTGTTTTGCTCTTGTGCAGATGCACTCGGTCTCGGCTTCTTGCCTCGCGGCGTCTGATCCTGCGGCTGTGCGCCGAGGGCCAGACCGCCCGCTGCACGGCGGAGCATAGCTTCACGAGCCTCGTGCCTCAAGCGCTGCTCCTATCGGGTGTCGCCCCACGTGGGATCGGTCTAGCACCGTGCACGGCTCGCCGAGCGATTGCACCCATGCGGCCCGCCACACAGCGGAGATCGCGTTCTTCGAGATCGGGGTCGATCATGGTTCTTGAGATGATTCAAGGAGGTGCGAGCGTGTGCCCCGCGCGCCACGCTCGCACGCACGTGGATCGGTCGGTGTTCGCCGCCATGCGAGTTGCTCTTGAGAGCTGATCAGCTCGGCAGCAGCAGCGGCAGCAGCCGCCACGTGCCGATGGCGAGCAGAGCCAGGCCAAGCAGCATCGCGACCCGTTCGCCGTACGGCGCGAGCTTCTCGATCGCGACAACGATCGATAGCGCCGCGATCCACGCCAGGTTCATCGCTCCGCCGACGAACAGCAGCGCCATGAGCGCCCAGCAGCAGCCCAGGCAGAACAGCCCGTGGCGCCAGCCCATCGCGAAGGCGCCGAAACGCCCGTGGCGCCATTCGCCGACTAGAAATCCCATGGGCGTGCGGCAGCGCGCCAGGCAGATGCGCTTGAGCGGCGAAAACTGGTACGCACCGGCGACCAGCAGCAGCGCGCCCGAGAACAGCGCCGAGGTGCTGACGATCATCGGATTTACCAAGCCAAGAGCCTGAAGCAGCCACTGCGCCGCGGCTGCCGCGAGGCTGAAGATCAACCAAACCAGCAAGTAGGCGCCGACGAACTGGCGCGAGCGCGCGCGCTGCCCGTTGCGCCGGCACAGCACAACGAAGGCCCGCACCATGGGCAGTGCCGACGGCAGCATCATCGCGGCCATCATGACGGCCCACATGGCGACGATGGCCAGCAAGTTGGCCGCCGTCCACTGCGGCGACATCGGCATGGTCAGCTGCGCCAGCGGATGGCCCATGTCGAAGGCGAGCCACGCCAGCCCCGCCCAGCCCAGGAAGGCGAGCCCCAGCCACAGCGCGGCCGTCATCGTCAGGCCTTGCGTTCGTTGCGGCCCGTCTTCGGCGCGGGTGCTCATTGCTGGCTTGATATGCGTGCGGAGTTCATCGGCCCACCATCAGCGGCGTGGCGCGGCTTGTCAACCGCAATAGCCCGCGGCCGCATCCGAGCCACTCCCTTGCGTGCGCTGCGGAATGGGCGTACGGTCACCCTCAATTGGCACACCCATCCGGTCGCCCGGCCAGACGGTGCGCATGTTCAGCCTCGCGAAGGAACAGAGATGGCGAACTGGCAGATCAGCGGCGAATACATGGAAACCTGCAACTGCACGCTACTGTGCCCGTGCATCACTTCCAACCTCGCGGCCACGCCGACCGAAGGCGACTGCAAGGCGGCGGTGACGATGCGCATCGACAAAGGGCACAAGGACGGCGTGCCACTCGACGGCCTGAGCTTCATCGTGATGATGCATGCGCCGGGGCCGATGGGCGCGGGCAACATCACGGTCGGGCTGATCATCGATGCGCGTGCGAGCGACGCGCAGGCAGAGGCGATCGGCGCCATCGCCACCGGTGCGGTCGGCGGACCGATGGCCGCGCTTGGGCCGCTGGTCGGCAAGGTCGCCGGCGTCGAGCGTCGGCCGATCCAGTTCGACGTCGATGGCCTGAACCGCGCGGTGCGTGCCGGCGACTTGGTCGATCAGGCCTGCGAAGGCATCCCTAGCGCCAGCGCGCCTGGCCAGGCGATCGGAGTGGACAACACCGCGCACCCGGTGAACAGCCGACTGTCGCTGGCGAAGGCGACGCGCAGCCTGTTCAACGTCTTCGGCATCAAGTGGAACGACTCGACCGGCACGCGCAACGGCCACTTCGCGCCGTTCCTCTGGGCCGGCTGAGGCGTGCCCATGCGCCGCGGTACAACGCACCAGTGATGCCGCCGATGAAGTACGTGCAACGCCGGCCCTGATTCAGCCAGACGCGACGCGCGAGCCGATGACGGCCTCGGGGCCGTCAATCTTGGCCTTCGGATGTCTGCTTCCGTCCGTGGCCGGCATCGTCACTCCTTCGACGCGTGGCCCGGCTCGGGCACGTCGGCGCCGGCAAACGGCGCTGCCGGCCGCGGCCCGTCGGCGCGCCCCACCCACCAGCACGCGGCGAAGATCACCGCCGCGCCGGCCCACACCTGCGGCCGGACGGCCTCGCCGAAGAACATCCAGCCGAACAGCGCCGCCCAGGGCAACGCGGTGAACTCCAGCACGCCAAGCGATTGCGCTTCCGCCGCCGCGTACGCGCGGGCGAGCAGCTGGATGCCCACGTTGCCCAGCAGGCCCGCGAGCACCGCGAGCCCCAGCGCCGATGTCGTCGGCAGCGGCGCACCGACCGCGGCGGGCGAGAGCAGCACCATCGGGATCACCGCGCTGGTCAGGGTGAGCAGGGTCGAGCCGTCCTTGGCGGCGCGCGCGCGCATCACGATCGCCGCGAGCGCATACGTGAGCGCAGCGCCCAGGACAGCCGCCAGGCCGAGGCCGCGCTCGCCGTCGAAGCTCGGCGCGCCCTGCACCGTGATCAGCACGCCGGCGAAGCCGAGCAGCGCCGCCAGCAGCACCGGCCCGCGCATCTTCTCGCCCAGCATGAAGTGCGCGAGCGGCGGGATCAGGAGCGGCGCGATGAACGACAGCGTGATCGCTTCCGCCATGCCGAGCCGGGTGAGCGAGGAGAAGAACAGGAAGGCGGTGGCGGCGATCAGGATGCCGCGCGTCAGGTGGGCGGGCACCATGTCGCGCGTGAGACCCGGCCGCCCTTGCCACCACCACACGGCGAGCGCGAACGCGCTGCCGAAGACGTAGCGCCCGAGCACGGCGTAGGCCACCGCGTACGAGCGCGTGAGCTCCTTGACCGTCGCATCGAGCGCGCAGAGCGCCGCGATTCCCGCTGCGGCGACGACGAAAGGGCGGGATGAGGACACGCCTTGAGTCGGGACTACGCCCAAGGTGCCGAAGTCGGCTGCAGATGTTCGTCGTCGTCAGGCATTGATCGTACGGTCGGCACGCGATAGCAGCGCGGGCGGGACGTCCAGACCGATGGTCTTCGCGGCCTTCAGGTTGACGACGAGTTCGTACTTGGTGGGTTGTTCGATCGGGAGTTCAGCGGGCCGTGCGCCCTCAAGAATGCGCGCGACGAAGTGCGCCGTTCTCGAGGCAAGTTCCTTCAGCTCGGCTGAATACGACAGGACTGCGCCGCCGGCGAACACACGTCCAGGAAAGTCGGTCAGCGTGGGCATGCGCCGCTCCTGGATGAATCGGGCAATCCTTGTCGCGTTTCCTTCGAGTTCGTGGATGACACCTGCGGTCACGAACAGGGCATCGAGCGGCGCGATTGCTGCGGCAGACAGCGCGGCGCCCAGGTCGCCGTCGTTCCCGGTCTGCCAAAAGTGCACCTTGACGCTGAGCGCTCTTGCAGCTTGACGCAGCTCTTCCGTTGCCGGGGCGACCTGCGCCTCGCTGTAAGAAGGCGGGGCATATCCCCAAAAGACGCCCAGCTCGCGCATTGACGGCCGCAGCTCGCGAAGCAGCTGGACGAACTTTCCGAACAGCTCACCGCCGCCAGCGTACATCGTCATGCCGGTCACGTTGCCGCCGGGCCGGGCGAGGCTCTGGGCAAGCCCACCTTCCACCGGGAAGCCGCTGACGTACATGACGATCGGCACGACCTTCGTCGCACGTCGGGCAGCCATGGCCGTGGCAGTGACGCCCGTGACGATCACATCGACGCGCTCCGTCACGAGTTCCCTGGCCAAGGATTCGGCGCGGTCCGGGTCTCCTTGGGTGTATCGAATGTCGATGACGAGGTTTCGGCCTCCGTAGCCCCGATCACCCATGGCCTCGATAAAGGCATTGCTCATCTGAGGTGAGGGGCCGGGGACCAGAACACCCAGCCGGTACACCCGCCCCGTCGTTTGCGCACGAGCGCTTGGCTGAACGTAGATCGCGATCGGTAGTGCCTTGAGGAGAGTCCTGCGATCCATGTCCCCGACTCCTTCAGTCCTATCAGCCGAGTTGCACTGCGGGCGACACCGTAAGCGGCAGAGGCCCCAGCGTACGCCTGCAGGTCCCCTGATGCCCGTCGCCAAATCCGCCATCCAACCCGACTTCTGGCTAGAGTCGCTTCGTGCAGCGCGCGGCCGCCCTCCTCGGTTCGGCGATCTTTCTGTTGATCGCGCCCGGTACGCTCGCGGTTTATCTGCCCTGGTACTTCACGTACTGGCAATTCGAGCCCCCGCTGTTCCCTGTCGCGCGCGGGCTCGGCGGCGTCCTGATCGTGGCCGGGTTGCCGATCCTGCTCGATTCATTTGCCCGCTTCGCGCTGCAGGGCCTCGGTACCCCGGCGCCGGTGATGCCACCCAAGCGCCTCGTCGTCACCGGGCTCTACCGCCACGTGCGCAATCCGATGTACGTCGCGGTCACCGCGCTGATCGTCGGCCAGGGTCTCCTGTTCGGTAGCGTGTCGCTGCTCGCGTACGGCGCGATCGTGTGGGTCGGCTTCTTCCTGTTCGTGCTCGCGTACGAGGAGCCCGAGCTCGACAGGCAGTTCGACGACGAGTACAAGCGCTACCGAGCGAATGTCAGGCGCTGGGTGCCTCGCATCAAGCCCTGGCGCGCTTGACGCGAGCCATGCGGCTGGGTACGAGCCGCGCAGCTGGCTCCTCGCCTGCGTCAGAATTCCCGCCCTCTCACCTTTCCCGAGCGATGTCCATGACGACGATCCAGCGCTTTCACACCGGCCCCCGCCTCAGCGAAGCCACGGTCCACAACGGCACGGTGTACCTCGCCGGCCAGGTCGCGGCCGACGCGACGCAGGACATCTCGGGCCAGACGCGCCAGGTGCTCGCCGCGATCGACAAGCTGCTCGCCGAGGGGGGCAGCGACAAGTCGCGCATCCTGATGGCGCAGATCTTCATCGCCGATCTCGCCGACTTCGCCGGCATGAACGCCGTCTGGGACGCGTGGGTCGCACCGGGCCAGGCACCGTGCCGCGCGACCGTCGAGGCGACGCTCGCGAAGCCGGGCTGGCGGGTCGAGATCGTCGTCACGGCCGCCGTCGGCGCCTGACTGCGCGCTCGCCCGCAACCCTGTTCGCTACGCGCTGAATCTGTTCGCCACACGCCGAATTCGAGGCCGGGCGACACACCTCTCGGCGCGTCGCCCGGCCAGAGCGATCACAGATCAGTGCGAGCCGACAGCGCGACTCCGCGCTCGTCAGCTCACGCCGCGGTCGTCAGTTGCGGTCCGCGCGGGCACGGCGACCGGTGGTCGTCGTGGTATCCGTTCCGGTCTTGTCGCTGCCCATGAGACCGCCGCTGCGGTTGTTCGGATCGCGGCCCATGTTCTGGTCGCCCGGGGTCACCGCAGCGCCGGTGGGCTTGTCGGTTCCCATGAGGCCGCCGGTGCGGTTGTTCGGATCGCGGCCCATGTTCTGGTCGCCCGGGGTCACCGCGGCGCCGGTCGGCTTGTCGGTCCCCATGACGCCGCCGGTGCGGTTGTCGGGATTGCGGCCCATGTTCTGGTCGCCCGGGGTCACGGCGGCCTTGGCCGCGGCGCCGGTGCTGCGGGCTGCGTCTCCGGCGGTGGTGCCAGTGGTCTGCGCCTGAGCAGCTCCGGCGAGGGCGGCCGCGGCAAGGGCAATGATCAGTTTCGAATGCATGGGTGAGCTCCGATGGGTTTGAGGAACGTGCAAGCCAGCAACCAGGGTGCCGCGATGGCCTGCTTCGAGGTCCCCTGGACGAGGAAGCGGCCTTGTCGCGCCGTCGACGTCGCCCGGTCCTACGCCTCGTCGGGCGATGTGCGCCTTGCGCGCAGCGATGGCGCCTGCATCGCCCCGCCGAAGGCCAAAGAAGAGGAGTGGAGCCGCGCGAAGAGGAAAGGAGCCGCGCCGCTAAGCGCACTCCCTTCGTCCGTGATCACTCGATCAGCCGGTCCGCGCGCAGAAGCACCGTCTGCGGGAACGTGACGCCTTGAGCCGCCGCCGTCTTGAGGTTGAGTACGAGATCGAAGCGCGTCGGCTGCTCGACGGGGATCTCGGCGGGGTTCGCGCCCCGCAGGATCTTGTCGATGAAGGCGGCGCCGCCGCGGTACTGCTCGGCGGTGTTGAAGGAGTACGCCATCAGGCCGCCTGCATCGGCAAACTCGGTTTGCCCGTACACGGTGACCTGACGCTGGGCGTTCACGAACTCCACGATGCGCCCGCGCTGGGAGACGAAGAACGCCGCGGAGAGGACGTAGAGCACGTCGGGGCGCTCGGACTTCAGCAGCTCGAAGGCGGGGACCAGATCTTCCGGTGATCTCGCCTCGATCAGCCTCAGGTTTAGTGCGAGGGTCGCGGCCGCCTGCTTCAGCACGGGAAGCATCTGCACCAAGGGCAGGTTCGTGGGGTCGTGCAGCAGCGCCACGCGGGAGGCCGAGGGGAACACCTCCTTGAGCAGTTGCAGGGTCTTGATCTGGAACTCCTCGGCCTGATTGCTGAGGCCCGTCGCATTCGTTCCCGGACGTCGCAGCGACTTGACGATCCGCATGCCGACCGGATCCGAGACGGCGACGAACACGATCGGGACCGTGGTCGTCGCCCGGGACGCCGCGTACGTGGCCTGGGAGCCGCCTGCGAACAAGACATCGGGCTTGAGGGCGACCAGCTCCGCGGCCAGCGCGGGCAACCGGTCGAAGCGACCGTCGGCGAATCGGCGCTCGACCTCGAGGTTGTGTCCGTCGCGGTAGCCGAGCTCGGCGAGCGCCCCGAACAGCGCGCGATGATTCTGCTCGTTGGACGCTCGCGACGCGGGCACCAGGTAGGCCAGGCGATGAGGGCGCTGCGCGGCGCTCGCCCATGTCGCTAGCGCGACCGAGGCGGCGGCCGCCAGAAGCTGCCTGCGCGTGGTCATGCGACGACCGAGCGAATCGTCAGCCCTGCATCTGCAAGAGGAGCGTGCGCTCGAGGCCCGCATAGCGATGGACGAGCGCCTCGCGGTACTCGACGTTGGCCATCATCGCAAGGAAGTGCTGGCGGCTCGGGTAGCGCACCAGCAGGCACTTGTCCCAGTGGTGGGCGGCATCGCCGATGAAGGTCCTGTCGACCTGCCCCTCCCAGACCACCTCGGCGTGGCTCACGTCACCCACCGTTTCCACGAAGGCCGTCTGGTACCGGCGGTAGGCCTCCGCCCCCGAGCACGGCGCGTGGGGCGACCCTGCGGGGTAGTTCGCTCGCTCGCGAAACTTCAGGAGATTGAGCATCGTCACCGGGCCGTCGCGGCCGTCGTCGCGCAATGCGCGCACCTGATCGGCCGTGGGGTCGATGGACGGATCGAAGTTGGCAGGCGGGAACGTCATGGGTCGGCCCTGTCTGATGCCACGCGGTGCATGCGCGGACCGCATTGTCGGCGCGGGCAGGATCGCAGTCGATCAGGCGAAGCGGCCGAACGGGAACGAGGCGCGTCGGTCACGGCGGTGCTGACCCGCTTGTGCGCGAAGCAGACGCGCCGAGGTTGCGAGGCCGCGTGGAACGAAGCCCTCGTCCAGCGCGGGCCAGGGTCGTTATCGGCTCGGCGGCTTGCCCGCGTCCGGCGCCTGTCTGGAACGCGCCGGATGCAGCTCGACCCCGGTCGAGACGACCCGCATCGCGCCGTCCGGCGCCACGTCGACGCGCTCTCCGGATCCCAGGCGGTACTCGCTCAGACCGGTGGACTCCCAGTGGTCCTGGCCGTCGGCGAGCAGGTCGACGCGCAGCAGGTGCTCGTACGCCATCACCTTGTAGCAGGCACCGTCGGTGCCTCGCGCCTCGAATGAATCCAGCAGGTGCAGCTTCTTGTCCATGGGCTCTCCAGTCGGCAAGGTTAACGACGTGTGAGCCCGTGGAGGCCCTCGAGTTCCCCCGCGAAGCGGAGTCGGCGCCGCGGTTAACCTAGCTGCCACCATGTCCGCGCAGGCCCCCGAGACCCTGATCGACGACCGACCGGCCGAGGGGGTGTTCCGCGTCCACCGCCAGGCGTTCAGGAACCCGGATCTGTTCGCGCGCGAGATGGCGGCCTTCTTCGAGGGCGGCTGGGTGTTCGTCGGCCACGCCTCGCAGCTGCCGAAGCCGAACGACTTCCTCACGACGCGCATCGGCCAGCAGGGGCTGGTGCTCATGCGCGGCAACGACGGCCGGCTGCACTGCGTCCACAACTCGTGCCGCCACAAGGGTGCGGCGGTTTGCCACCAGCGGCGAGGCAACCGCCGACTCCACGTGTGCAAGTACCACGGCTGGGGCTACGACAGCAGCGGCTGCAATGTCGCGATCAAGGCCAGGCCGGCCGGCGACTACACGCCGGCCTTCGACGACGACAGCCACCACCTGCAGCCGGTGGCGGGCTTCACGGAGTACCGCGGCTTCGCCTTCGCGAGCCTGGCCGCGGACGTTCCCCCGCTCGAGGAGCACCTCGGCGACACGCGCGTGTTCATCGACATGCTGGCCGACCAGTCCGCGGCTGGCCTCGAGCTCGTGCCGGGCACCGTGACCTACACCTACCAGGGCAACTGGAAGCTGCAGCTCGAGAACTCGATCGACGCGTACCACTTCGACTCGGTCCACCCCTCGTACCTCCGGCTGCTCGACCGGCGCGCGGCGATGCCCGAGCGCACCGACGTCGAGGCGGCGATCTGGCAAGCGAAGACGAAGCAGGAGGAAACGATGGGCTCGTTCGGCCTGCGTAATGGCCATGCCCTCGTCTGGACCACGTCGCCGGAAGAGAACCACCCGCTCTACGCGTCGCTTCCCGACCTGAATGAACGAGTCGGCGAGACCCGCGCCCGCTGGATGCTCCGCACGCGCCAGCTCAACGTCTTCCCGAACCTGCAGCTCGCCTCCAACGCGGCGCTGCAGATGCGCGTCATCCGGCCGCTCGCCGTGGACAAGACCGAGATCACGTCCTACTGCCTCGCCCCGGTCGGCGAGAGCCCCGAACGGCGCCGGCAGCGCCTGCGCCAGTACGAGGACTTCTTCAACCCGAGCGGCCTGGCGACGCCCGACGACACCGTGACCTTCGAGGATTGCCAGCGCGGCCTCGAGAGCGGCGCGATCGAATGGCAGCAGGGCTCCGCGCGCGGGATGGCCCGCGTCATCGACGGCCCCGACGCGCACGCGACCGAGCTCGGCATCGATCCGGTCACGTCCGTCTCGGGCCCGTTCGAGATGGCGGACGAGACGGTCTTCCGTGCCCTCTACCGTCACTGGTGGAGCCGCCTCGCATGAGCACCGTGTCGCCCGAGCGGATGGCCGCCGCGCAGTCCGTGCTGAACCGCGAGGCGCTCTATCTCGACACCCAGCGCTGGGACGAGTGGCTCGGCCTCTACGCCGAGGATGCCCGCTTCTGGCTGCCGGCGTGGACCGACGAGCACGCGCTGGCCGCGTCGCCGGATGCCGAGCTCTCGCTGATCTATTGCGCTGCGCGCGCGGGGCTGGAGGATCGCGTCTGGCGGATCCGCTCGGGGCTGTCGGTCGCGTCGACGCCGCTGCCGCGAACGGCGCACGCGGTGTCGAGCTGCGTGTTCTCGGAGATCGAGACGCCGGGCGTCCCGGGCGTCCGGGTCGAGTCGAGCTGGACGTGCCATGTGCACCACCCCAAGCATCGCGGCGACCAGGTGTTCTTCGGGCGGTACGAGCACCTGCTGCGAGAGGGGCCGCAGGGCTGGCGCATCGCCGCCAAGAAGATCGTTCTCATGAACGACGTCATTCCGACGATGCTCGACTTCTACTGCGTGTGAGCCGCAGCGGACGTGACAAGGCCGGCGCCCTCGATCAGGGCGCCGGCCTGGGGCGGGCAGGGGTCAGGCGGCGCGACGGACGCGCTTGGCGGCCGCACGAACCACGCGACCGGCAGGCTGCTTCTTCGTCGCGCGCTTGGCGACGCGGTGCTTGACCGCGCCTCCGGCGCGAGCGCTCAGCGTGGTCGCCGCGTCGTCGATGCGGCTGGCGATGCCGAGCGACAGCTTGGCCGCCGGCAGGTTGACGCGGCGCAGGGTGTCGACGACGAACATGTCCTTGGTCCACTCGGTGCGCTGCGCGAAGCCTTCGAGGCCCTTCAGCACCTGGCCGACGACGACCTCGATGGCGCGGTCGCACCCTTGGGCGGTGCGCGCGACGCCGTCGCCGACGACCTTCGCGACGCGGCGCTCGGCGGCGATCAGGCGCGCCTTGCGCTGTTCGCCGACGAGCGGCAGCGGAGCGCGCTCGACTAGCTTGGCGTAGCCGGTGCCGCTTGCGGCCAGGGCGCGCTGGGAGGCAGAACGATAGGCCGAGACCAGGCTCTTCGACGCGTGGCCGTAGTGGCCGACGACATCGGTGGCGATCGCTTTGAGAGTGACGGAGGTGCGCATGATGTTTGGAAGTTGAGCTGCGATGAGTGCATCTTCGTCACAAGCTGTAGTGAGCGAAACCTAGCCGCGCACCGGAACCTAGGTTGCGCTCCCTAGGCGCCGCGACACGAGCCGATCATCGCGTGCTCGATAATGGCGGATTGACGCTGCCCGTCGCCGCGACGACCCCTCATGACGCCGTCCGACCGACGCCCCACGCCTTCGTGAACCTGAGCCAGCTGAAGGCGAGCAAGCGGCAGATCATCGAGCGCCACGTGCGGCCGAGCGATCGCAAGGGCCTGACCATGGTGCTGACGACGCTGGTGCCGGTGGCCGCCCTGTTCTATGCGACCGTCGCGGCGGCCGGCGTGTCGTACTGGCTGAGCGCCGCGCTGATGCTCGCGACCGGCCTCTTCCTCATCCGGGCCTTCGTGCTGATGCACGAGTGCGGCCACGGCAGCCTGTTTCGCAGCGGCCGGCTCAACCGGGGCTTCGGTTTCGTCCTGGGCGTGGTCACCGGCATGCCGCAATACGTGTGGTCACGGCATCACCAGCACCACC
>DATIDZ010000452.1:0-12999 GCA_035456045.1 Caldimonas sp. | reverse complement strand
CGCCGCTTCATGCTCGACATGCCCTGGCCGCGGTGGAGGTCGGCGGCGATCCCCTTGCCGTCGTCCCGCACCGTCAGGACGAGGCTGCGGTCCTCGATCGAGCAGCGCACTTCGCAGTGGGTGGCCTCGCTGTGCTTGATGACGTTGCTCACGGCCTCGCGCAGCACTCGGGTGAGCTGCATGAACAGGCGCGCCGGCAGCATGTAGGACAGGTCGGCAGGATGGTCCCACAGGGTCTCGATCTTGGCCTGCGTCAGCCGGCCGATGATTTCGGCGCGCCAGTCGGCCAGGGCGTCGTCGAGGCGCACCGGCCGGCCGGCGAGCCCGCGCACCGACAGGCGCATTTCCTCGAGCGCCTCGCGCGCCAGCTGCGGCACGCGCGACGCGTCGGCCGTGTGGACGATCGTCAGCAGCTTGGCGCCCAGGTCGTCGTGCAGGTCCGAGGCGATGCGCTTCCTCTCGCGCTCGGTGAACTGGTCGACTCGCTGCGCCGTCATGTGCTCGACGCGGTGGTCGAATTCGGCCGTCAGCGCCTTGAGCTCGGAGGCAAGCCGGTTGCGCTCGGACTCCGTCGCGTGCAGCGCTCGCGCGAACATGAGGAAGAGGCGCGTGCCGACTGCGCCGAACATCAGCGGCAGGACGATGACCAGGATCGAGAACGTCGGCCTTTCCAGCAGTCCGGCCTGCACGCCGAGCTCGGCGATGAGGGCCAGCTCGCCGGCGGCGACCGCGAGCGCCATCGGCCCGAAGTCCTGCGGTCGCTGGCGCCGGGTGACGACGAGATAGATCGCCATCACGGCGGTGAGCTCGAGCGCCATCAGGAAGTACCAGAACAGCGCCATGAAGAACAGGTGCTGCGGGCCGGCCAGCACCAGCGACAACGGCAGGACGACCCACTGCAGGGCGATCACGTTCTCGATCACGCGCGAGCGCAGGCCGGCGAAGCTGAGGAAGAACTGGACCGCGAGCGCGAGCAGGACCGCCCAGAACGAGCACAGCATGAACTCGCTGACGTCGTTGCTCCAGGGCAGGTCCGGCGCCGACGAGCCGAGCGACATCAGGACCCATCCGAGGCAGAGCCAGCCGAGGTAGGAGAAGTAGACCTCGCGCCGGTTGAGCCAGCCGACGGCGATCAGGATGCAGCCGATGCCGATCAGGACGAGGCTGCTCACCTCGACCCAGCGAACGCCCCAGAAGAGTCGCGCCGAGTGCGCGGCGAGCAGCGTCGACTGGCGCCCCCACTCGATGCGCGAGAGTCCGCCTGCCGCCTGCCGCGCCGCGACGCGCTCGAGCGGATAGCCGACCACGCGCAGGTCGACGATGTTCTCGCCCGAGCGAAGCAGCGCCGGCGGCAGCGTCAGCAGCTGGGGCCGGGCGCAGTTGCGGGTCACCGGCTCGGCCATGCGGCCGCCGAGGTAGATCAGGGCGCCGTTGAGGTGGATCTGGACGTTGCTGCACGCCCGCTCGATGTAGAGGCCGAGCAGGTCCTCGGGGCCCATGCTCTCCTCGAGACGAAAGCGGGTGTGATACCAGACGCTTCCGGCAAAGCCCGGTCGCGAGACGGCCCAGTCGTCGGGAAGCGTGACGCGGGCCGCCGCGGGGTCGGCGGGAACACGCTGATCGCCGCTGACGATGGCCGTCGCCTCGTCGATCACCCGCGTGCCGGCATCGAGGGCGAAGGCAGGCGCGCCGGCGGCTGCAAGCACCGCCGCGAGGAGGCGCGCGAGCCACGCCCGCGCGAATCGAACGGCAGGCTCGGAGAGAGGGCGACCCAGCATCGGCGCCGATTGTGGAGGAAGGCATCCGCGCGACGCCTCGGAAAAGGCACGCGCGAGGCGGCCTTTTGACGCGCTGGCCGCGGACGCGCCGGCCGCGCCGGGGCGTCGCCTGGCGTCGCGGTCAGCCCTGCTTGCGCTTGCGGCGCGAGATCTCGACCGTCGCCAGGAGACCGGCGACCATGAGCATGTAGTTCGAAGGCTCGGGCACCGGCGCGAACACGACGTCCTGGTGCTCGCGGCTCTCGAGCACGCTGATGGGACGGCCCGCACCCGAGCCGAGGCCGAGCAGCCACGTCGAGGCCAGGCCGAGCGCACCGCTCGAATCGGCGGTCCCGCCGCTGAAGCTGGCGGCGCCGCTGCCGAGGGCGTACGTGCCCGGCGTCGTCTCGTAGGCGATTTCCCAGACGGCGATCTGGAAGGCCGCCTCTTCGACGGCGGTGTCGACGACGCCTGCGTTCGCGTAGAGCCGCCCGATGTCGGCGTACGCGCGGCTGTTGGCGAAGACGTGCGCGGTCCCCGGCGCCGTGTACTCGGGGTAGAGCGTGTTGAAGGCGATGTGCTGGTAGAGGTCGACGCAGTAGCTGACGAACGTCGGGCTTCCGTTCAGCGTCGTTGCGAAGCCGCCTGCGTTGACCGTGCCCGACGCCGTCGCGTTCGGCGCGACGAGCGAGAACGTGACCGTCTGCGAGCCGTGCGCGAAGCCGGTGAAGGTGACGTCGTCGGCGCGAGCGGCAGCGGTGCCTAACGCGCAGGCGAGAGCGATCGAGGTGAGCGTGACCAGGCGCATGGTGACTTCCGATGAAACGCGCCAGGTGACGCAGCGGCGGCGACTCTAGGGACGCGACGTCCCTGCCGCCATCCCGCGAGCATGGGAACGCGGCGTCGAACCGGACGAACGGTCGTCGCTGCTCCGCCTGAGCGCGGGCTAGGCGCCGGCCGCGGACGCTTTCGCCGCGAGAAACTGGCGAACGAGATCCGGCGAGTAGCCCACGACCGCGATCGCCTCCGCAAGCTCGATCTCCGTGCAGCCGAGGTGGTTGCACCACTCCCGGATGTCCGGGTACTGGGCGATCGAGATCAAGCCCTTGCAATCGATGGTCGGCGGATCGTCGTGCATGTGCCGCTCCTTCGCTCCTGAAGGTCACGAACTGCGACCTCGCACGCAGCGTGCGAGCAACGCGAGATTGCCCACGCTCGACGGCGCTGACAAGCGGCGCGAGCGGCGTTTGCAGTCGGACGTTTTCCCGACGTCGCGCCGGAATCGGCCGAGTCGCGGCGTGCTGCGGCGTCGTCAGGGATCGCCGGGCTGGGTCGTGTCGGGAAAGCCGCTGCGGTCGGTGGAAGCGGCGCGGACGAGCTCCTCGGCTTCGTCCATGAACCGCTGCCACCGCACCGGGTTGGAGGCGTAGAGGTAGACGAGCGCCTCCTCGACATCGCGCGCGCTCAACGCCGTCACATCGAGGGCAAGGCCCATCATCTGCTGGCGCGTGTGCGAGCGCACTTCCTTGCGGCGGTCTCTCATCGGGCGTCGAATCGTTCGGCGCAATGTAGCGCCGCGGCGAGCGAGCCGCATCTGTCACGTCTGACAGGACGTCGACGGCGTTGGGCCGTCGACGTCGTCACTGCTTCGTCAAGCGCTCGCTTCAACCTGGCCGGCTCAGGGGCCCGTCGCCTTGATCAGGATCACCATGTCGTTGAAGTCGGGCTCGCCCGGTCCGCCGAAGCCGTCGTCGAACGTCAGGGTCCAGCCGCTGGCGAAGTCGCCCGCGACGCGGATCGACGGCTGGAAGGCGAGGCTCGTCGATGGCACCGTGCCCGACAGGACGGCGAACTGCAGCTGCGTGTTGGCAGCGAAGGCAGCGCCGCCGTTGAGGGTGACCGCGCTGCCGACGGGATTGATGCAACCGTCGGCGAAGATGACTTCGTTGATCGGCGCCGTCAGGACCACGCGGTTGCCTTGCGCCGCGCATGAATGACTGACCAGGCCGGCAGACACCTTCGACGCCTGCGTGAGCGTGAGGGTGCAATTGCCGCCGACGCAGTTGAGCGATGTCGCCGGCGGCGCGACCACGACGCTCTGCACGCTCGTGCTGGTCTTGCCGTTGATGTCGGTCACGGTCAATCGGGCCGTGTAGGTCGTCAGCGTCGTCGCGCCGTAGGTATGGATCGTCGGCGTCGTGGTCACGGGCGCCGTGCTGTCGCCGAAGTCCCAGCTGCGCGCCGCGAAGCCGCTGCCCGGGGTGTCGAACGTCGACGTGTCGGTGAACGTGCAGGCGAGCGAGAGGCAGTTGACGGTGAAGCTCGCGTGCGGCGCTGCGGGTGCCGCCCCCGCCGTGACGGTGACCCGGCGCACGATGCTGTTCGTGGCGCCCGATCGATCCGCCACGGTCAGGTTGACGTCGTATCCGCCGGCAGCCGCGAAGGTGTGGACGGGCGCGGGAGCGGTCGTGGCCGCCGTCGCGTCGCCGAAGTTCCAGTTCAGGCCGACGACCGCGTCGCCGACGTCCTGGTCCGTGCTGTTGCTCGTGAACGTGCAGACGAGGTCGGCGCACGAGAACGCGAAATTGGCGGTCGGCGCCCGGTTGTCGCCGCCTCCGGAGGAACCGCCGCCGCCGCATGCCGATAACGCAAGCAACAGCAGGGAAGCCAAGCCTCGATGTAAGTGAGTCATGCTCTTTCGATCCGGTAAGGGGTAGTCGACGTGGGCGCACTTCTACCGCGCGCCCGCCAAGGATACCCGGCCGTCTTGGCACGCAGCGTGCGAGGTGGCGTTGATTTCGGGCAGGAAGACGTAACTTCCTTCGCCGCAGAGGGCGGCGTGGCTTTTTCGGCAGGTCACGCCCCGGCGGGACGGCTGTACGTGCCTGCAGATGGTCCCGCCGACAGGAATCGAACCTGTATTTGCCGCTTAGGAGGCGGCCGTTCTATCCATTGAACTACGGCGAGGGAGCCGGCGGCGGTCATGCCGGCGGGCGAGGGCTGGCAGTGTAAGACGGACGTCGCGCGGCATACTGGGCGCGCCTGCCGGAGCAGCCATGCCGACTCTCGAAGGAACCCATTCGCCTGCCGCGGGCGGGCCGGTGCGCTACCGCGTCGAGTACGACGTCGTCGGCCACACGGTGAACTACCGCGCGAGCTTCGCCGGCCCGAACGGCCCGTCGAGCCACGAAGGCCAGTTCGATTTCGATCCGGCGCGAGTCCGTGCGAAGGCCGCTGTCGAGGCGTTCATGCGAAACCACATCGGCAAGGCCGACTGGGACGTCGCGCCGTAGCGGCGCCTATTTCCAGCGCCAGGTCCAGATCACGTCGATCGCGTTGTCGCTACCGGTCTCGGCCCGCACGGTGATGCGCTGGGCGACCCGGTAGATCAGCTGCCAGTTGCCGAGGGTCGTGTTGAGGCCGCGCTCGTAACCCACGTACCAGCGCTTCGAGATCTGCTTGCCCAGGCTCACGACCGTGTCCTTGACGGCGCCCTGCTGGCTCTGGCGCACCGAGATCTCGTCCAGGCCGATCGACTTGATGAGCTGCTCGGTGACGCCGGGGCCTTCGCCGGACAGCAGCGCCAGCGCCGCTTGCTGCAGGAGCGCGGTGTCGGCGCCGCCGCTCGTTTCGCTGGCGCGGCCGAGGACGAGCCAGCTGAGCTTGTCGACTTCGGAGAGCTCCGGCTCGGAGAACAGCCGCACCCGCGGATTGAGCGCGCTGCCCGTCACCGCCACGCCGACGCGCACATCGAGGTTCGGTCGCGTCGCCTCGATGTCGAGGCGAGGGTTCTCGACCGGGCCCGCGAACGTGAGCACGCCGCGCTCGATCTCGAGGTTCTGCCCGTAGGCCCGGTAGGTGCCGTCCACCGTGCGCAGCGCGCCGTTGACCGCGAGGCGACCACTCGGCGTGGTCAGGCGCAATTCACCGCGCAGACCGGCGTCGAGCCCGCGGCCGCGAATGCGCAGCTTGTTGCCCATGTCGACGCGAACGTCGAGGCGGACGTCGCGCTGCGGCGTGCCGACGGCGGCCACGGGCTGCTGGGCCTGCGCTAGGTCCGGCGGCGGCGCGGGCGTGCGCGGCCTGCGCACGACCTCGACGTCGCTGCCGAGCGTCGGCGCGTCGGACCGGCTGAAATCGATGAGGCCGTCGTCGACGTTGAAACTGCCGTCGAGGCCGACCGTCTTGGCGTCGAGCCGCATCGTCGCCGTGCCCGAGGCGGCGATGCGGCGATCGACCCGGGTGAGCAGCTCGAAGCGATCGAGCGCGAGGCGCAATTGCGCGGTCGGCGACTCGTCGAAGGCGGCGTCGCCTTCCACGGCCAGGGTTCCGGAGCCCGCCTTCGCGGTGAACGTCTCGATGTGCGCGCTGGTGCCGCGCAAGGCGATCGCCACGGTGCCGTCGGTGACGTTGACGCCCTCGACGAAATTGCGGACGGCGATGCCCGTGCCTTCGACGTGGCCGGTGTACTCCGGGGCGCCCACGCGGCCGCCGATGCTGGCGCTGGCGTGCAGCCGGCCGCCGAGGCGCCAGCCGGGCGCGAGCCACGGCCCCCAAGTGCCGAGGCTGTCGACGCGAAGCTCGCTGACCCCCTGGAGCGGCGTGTCGACCGCCGGCCAGGTCGCGCTCGGCGACGTTCGCGCGGTCACCGCGGCCGAGGCGACGCCGAGGGTCGCGCCGGCGGCCGCGGCGGTGAAATGCCAGACGCCGTCGGCGGCAGCGACGCCGAAGCGAAGGTCCGAGAGGCCGAGGCGCTGGCTCGAGATCTCGTCGGTGACGCTGAGATCGCCGGCCGTCCGCTCGACCACCATGTCGACGCTGACGCTGCCCGTGCTGCGCGCCTTCAGTCGGGCACCGACGCGCAGGTCGCCGCCCCAGCCGAAGCCCGGTTGCAGAGCCTGCAGGATCGGCGCCACGGCGATGGCGTCGACCTCCGCCTCGGCATCGAGGCGAGGGGAAATTCCCGGGCCGCCTTGCTGCCAATCGACGCGGCTCCAGCGCACCGTCGCGCCGAGCACGTGGGCGCTGGCCGGGTCGAGCGTGACGCGCAGCGGTGCGCCCCCCCAGACGATCCGGCCGCGCACGTCGCGCGCGTCGAGCCAGCGCGTCGCAGGCGTCGTGAGCGAGCGGGCGACCGCCTCGCGAATCGTGCCGCGCCAGCCGGCGGCGCGGCTGCCATCGACATCGACGAGGCTGCCTTCGGCGACGACCGTCACGATGCTGCGTGCCGTCGGCGGCACGTTGGCGTCGATGGACGCGCCCTGCGGCGGCGGCAACGACGCGGGAGCCGGCGTCGCCGCGGACGATGGCAACGCCGCCGACGCTGCCGCGTCGGCAGGCCGTCCGACGAGCGCATCGGTCCACGCGGGCGGCAGCAGCGCCGAAGCGACGCGAACCTCGGCGCGATGCGATCGCGCCGTGCCGGACAGGTCGGCCTGGATGCGATCGATCGCGCGCCCACCGGCATCGACGCCGTCGACGACGACATGCCCTTCGAGCGGGCCGTCGTCTTTGGTCGAGACGCGCCACCGACCCGCGGCTTGGCGCACGCTCACGGTCTCGATGCGCAACGCCTTCGCCAGCAACTCGCCGTCGCTGCTCATCTGCGGCCAGCGGCCGCTCACGTGGCCGCGTGCGACGAAGCTTCCTGACAGCGCGCTGTCGGTCCGCTTCCCGCCGTGCGACGGCGCGGGCGCTGCCAGCAGCGGCGCCAGCGCGTCGAGCCGAGGCGCGTCGATGGCGACCCGCCAGTCGTCGTTGCTCCCACCGCGCGCTGCCATCGTTCCGTCGAGCTGGACGCGGTTGCCCGCGGCCAGCAGGTCGACCGACGCCCGGGCCCGGCCGTCGCTGTTGGCGTAGCTGGCCGTGCCCTGAAGCGCGACGCCGGCGAGCACGCTGTCGATGATCGCCAACGTCGCGCGTCCGGTGGTCGCTGCCAGCGCGGCGTAGGGCCCGTCAGCGCCGTTCGCCGCCGGCACGAGCAGGTCGAACTCGCCCTTGGCGTTGAGACGGTTGACGCCGCGGCCAAGCGGCGAGTCGGTGGCACCCGGCCACCAGGGCGCCGGATCGAAGCGCGCGAGCTCGAGCCGGCCGGCCGCGCGCCAGCGCTCGCTCGCGGCGCTGCGCGTCAAGCGCCCGTCGAGCCGGGCGGCAGCGTCGCCGAGCGTCGCTTCCGCGCGGCGAAGCTCGATGTCGTTCGCGCCCGCGCCGGCTTCGACGCGCAGCCGGGCCGCCCTCGGCGCGGCACGCGGCAGGCGGCGGTCGGTCAGCTCGCCCGCGAGATCGGCGACGAGGTCGACGCGCGCGGGCGCGGCTGACGATGCCGCCGCCGCGGCCGACGATGCGCCCGCCGGCGGCGCCGAAGCGCTCGGCCCGCCGGTCGTCGCCCGCGAGTCGACCGCTGCCGCGAAGCCCGTCCCGGTGAGCGCGGCGGTGCCGTTCACCACCGCGCTGGCGGCGCGCGCATCGAGGGCGGCCGGCTGGACCTGGCGCAGCTCCGCGTCGACCCTCCAGCTCGGCGCGGCCCAGCGGCCGCGAGCGACGATGCTGCCTGCCGCCGCCGACGCCGAGCCGAGCTCGGCCGACAGCTCGTTCACCTCGATCACGCTCGGATCGTTCGGGCGCGCGCGCAACTCGGCGCGCAGGCGGCGCACCGGCAGGAAGCCTTCGTTCCAGCGACCCGCGCGCGCGTTCGCGAGCGCCATCGACACCGTGGCCGGCGAGTCGGTCCCGGTCGTCGTGGCACGCGCTTCGCCGGTCAGCGCCGTCGCCGGCAGCGCGCTGGCGAATGCCGAGAGATCGAGCCCGCTCACCGTCGCGTCGAGATCGCCGAGCGGCCATGCGGCGAGCGGGCGAATCCGCGCGCGTGCGTCGAGCGACTGCGCGGCATGGCCGGCGGTCGCGGCAGCGCGAACCGTCGCCGCGGCGTCGAGCGCTTCGAGGGGTCCGCGCGCGCGCATCGTCGCGCTCCAGCCCCTGGCGGTCGCCGTCGCATCGACGTTCGCCTCCACGACGAACGGCGCGTCGGCGCCGATCGCGAACGCGCCGCGCGCCTCGCCTTGTTCGATGCCGGCGGCCAGCTCGTCGAGTCGATGGCGCGCGCCGCCGTCGGCGCCGAGGTGGACGCGAGCGCGAACGCCGCGCACCGGCAGGGCGTCGTCGCCGCCGATGCGCAGCTCGTCGATGTTCGCTTCGCGCACCTCGACTTCGACGGGCAGGCGCAAGGTGCGCGGCAACGTCGTCGGCGCGGACGGCGTCGCCGCGCCATCGGAGGTCCACACCACGCGATCGGCGTGCAGCGTGTCGATGACGATGTGCAGCCAGCGTCCGCCGTCGCCGCGCTCGGCGGACAGCGCGCGCCAGTGCGGCGCATCGAGCCGCAGCGTGCCGACGCCGGGCACCGTGTACACGACGCGCGTGGCGGCGAAATCGCCGATGAGCGAGCCGCGTGGCTCGACGACGTGCAGGCCGGGAACCCAACCGATCAACCAGGCGCTCGCGCGCGCATGATGCAGCGACCACAGCAAGGCCCCGACCGCGAGTGCCGCGCCGAGCGCGACGACGCCGAGCCCGACCGCGAGCGACAGCGCCAGGCGCCGCCGCCGCCGCGGCTTCGGCACCGGCCCGGCCGGCGCTTCGCCGGGAGAGACTGCGTCGCTCATCGTCCGGCCTCAGAAGGTGACACCGACGCTCACGTGCAGGCGGAGCTGGTGCACGTCCTGTCCGTAGGCGACGTCGAGTCGCAGCGGCCCCACCGGGCTGCGGTAATGCAGGCCGACACCGTAGCCGAAGACCGGACGCAGCTCGTTCCAGCGGTCGGCAGCGTCGCCGACGTCGACGAACGCGGCGCCGAGCAGCGCAGGCAGGCGCTCGAGCAGCGGGTGCTCGAACTCGACGCTTCCCGTCAGCAGCACGCGACCGCCGACGACGGCGCCGTTGATCTTCGGGCCGAGCGTCCGGTAGTCGTAGCCCCGCACGGAGCCGTCGCCGCCGGCGCGAAAGAGGATCGGGTCGGGAACGGCGATCGCGTTGCTGACGAAGACCTGGCCGGCCTCGAGGCGTCCGTTCGCGAACCACGATCCCACCGGCCGATAGGCATTGAGGCGTGCATACGCGCGAACGAACGGCGCGCGGCTGCTCTCGATTCCCGGCACGCCGGTCTGCTCGCGCGTGCCGTCGCCATAGCCGACGCCGCCCTGCAACGCCAGCGCTGTTCCCACCGTCGGCGTGAGCACCTTGTCGACGTCGCGGCGCAGCCATTGGTAGTTGAAGAACAGCGCGTTGCTCGATGTCGTCAGCGGCGCGCTCTGCACCCGCGCGTACGACGCCTCGAGGTAGTACAGCCGGTCGATGTCGGTGGTCTCCTTCGATCGGCCGCCGCGCACGCTCCAGCTGTTGCGCGTCTCGTCGGCGCTGCGCAGCTGCTCCAGGTTGGCCGAAAGAAGCTTGCGCCAAAGGTTTTCGTTCGGGTAGGAGGTGAACTCGGTGCCGAGCGACTTCAAGTCGGGACCGAGGGTCAGCGTGGTGTGGGCGATCCAGTTCTGGCCGAAGACCTTGCGGTCCCAGTGCTCGAGCGAGACCCGCGGACCGGTGTTCGCGCTGATGCCGACGCCGATCGTCGCCTGGTGCTGGGCCATCTCCTTGACCTTGACGATGACCGGCGCCGCCTCGGGCGTCCCGCTCGAGTCGATCTCGGCCGACGAGCCTTCGAACAGGCCGAGCTTCAGGATCCGCTCCTGGAAGTCGAGCAGCCGCTTTTCGCTGTACTCGCTGCCGGCAGGGAGATCGGCGACCCGTCGGATCGCCGCTTCGTCGTAGCGATGCGTCCCCTGGATGAGGATCGGGCCGATGTGAAAGAGCGGCCCCGGCTCGACGGTGACGGACAGGGCGGCCGATTGCTCGACCGCATCGATCCGCGCTTGCGTCGATTGCCATTCGGCCCGCGGGTAGCCGTCGCCGCGAAGCGCGCCGAGCGCTGCGTTCTTGGCGCTGCTCCAGGCGGGCTGGCGGAAGGGCTGGCCCTCGCGCAGCGACCAGATCGCGCGCAGCTTGTCGAGGCGATCCGGCCACGGCTCGTCGCGCGTCGGCGTGCGCGGCGCGAGCGGCGCCGTCGAGTCGATCGCCACGCTGCGCACGACCACGCGCGGACCGGGCAGGACGTCGACCTCCACCCGCGGCAGCCCGCCCGGGACGTCGCGTCGCGTCACCTTGACGTCGGCATCGAAGTAGCCTTCGGTCTCGAGCAGCGACCGCGCCTGCGCCGGCGCTGCGGCGGCGAGGCGCTCGAGCTCGGCCGGCGTGATCGCCTCGCTCGCAGGCGCCTTCTGGAAGCGCGAGAGGTCGAGGTAGTCGAGCAGGAGCTGTCGCAACGACCCGGGCGCACGCACCTCGAGCTCGTACAGCGCGACCTGCGGCTCGGTCGGCGTTCGCGCGTCGGCGTCGGCATCCTTGCCGAAGAAGGGGACGCTGGCGCAGCCCGCGAGCAGGCCCACCAGCAGCAGCATCGACAGCACCCGTGCGGGTGCCGCCCCCTTCATTTCACCAGCAGTCGCATGGCTCCTTCGAGCCCGGGCAGGGTGAGCGGGAACATGCGGTGGTTCATGAGCTGCTGGATCACCGAGATGCTCTGCCGGTAGCCCCAGACACCCTGCGGCTCCGGGTTGATCCAGGCGAACTTCGGGAATGCGTTGGTGAGGCGCTGCAGCCATTCGGCGCCGGCTTCCTCGTTGTTGTATTCGACACTTCCGCCGGGCTGCAGGATCTCGTACGGGCTCATCGTCGCGTCGCCGACGAAGATCAGCTTGTAGTCCTTGTTGTACTTCCTGATCAGGTCCCAGGTGCTGAACTTCTCGCTGTAGCGGCGCCGGTTGTTCTTCCACATGAAGTCGTAGACGCAGTTGTGGAAGTAATAGAACTCGAGGTGCTTGAACTCGGTCTTGGCGGCGCTGAACAGCTCCTCGACGCGATGGATGTGCTCGTCCATCGTGCCGCCGACGTCCATCAGCAGCAGCACCTTCACCTTGTTGTGGCGCTCGGGCACCATCTTGATGTCGAGCCAGCCGGCGTTCGACGCGGTGGCGCGGATCGTGTCGTCGAGGTCGAGCTCTTCTTCCGAGCCTTCGCGCGCGAAGCGGCGCAGGCGCCGCAGCGCCACCTTGATGTTGCGGGTGCCGAGCTCGAGGGTGTCGTCGTAGTCCTTGAACTGGCGCTGGTCCCAGACCTTGACCGCCGACTTGTTGCGGCCCTAGTCCTGGCCGACCCGGATGCCCTGCGGGTTGTAGCCGTAGGCGCCGAACGGGCTGGTGCCGCCGGTGCCGATCATCTTGTTGCCGCCCTCGTGGCGAGCCTTCTGCTCCTCGAAGCGCTTCTTCAGCGTCTCCATGAGCTCGTCCCAGCCCATCTTCTCGATCTTGGCCTTCTCCTCGGCGGTGAGCTCGAGCTCGAGCTTCTTCTGCAGCCACTCGAGCGGGATCTCCTGGCTGAAATCGGTGAGCAGCTCGACGCCCTTGAAGTAGGCCGCGAAGGCGCGATCGAACTTGTCGAACTGCGCCTCGTCCTTGACCAGCGAGGTGCGCGCCAGGTAGTAGAAGCGATCGATCGTCGGCCCTTCGTCGGCATCGTCGATGACGCCGGCCTCGATCGCCTCGAGCAGCGTCAGGTACTCCTTGACCGAGACCTTGAGCTTGGCCGCGCGCAGCGTGAAGAAGAAGTTGATCAGCATGAAAGGGCGAGGAGCGGGGGGCGGTCGGGCGCGCCCTCGAGAGAGCATAGCGGGTCCGCCCGGTCCGACGCCGACTCGCCTCTCGAGAGCGGATTCCATGAGAATCGGCGCATGGCTCTTCCTTCGCCGCAGGCCGATCCGCGCGCCTTCCTGCGCGCGCTCTTCGACGCGGCGGTGGCACAAGCCGTGCCGGGGCCGTCGCTCGGCAGGTTCCTTCCGGCGCCACCGCGCGGGCGCACGCTCGTTTTGGGCGCAGGAAAGGCGGGCGGCGCCATGGCGGCGGCGCTCGACGCCGCCTGGCCGGCCGACGCGCCGTTGGGCGGCATCGTCGTCACCCGCTACGACTACGTGCCGCCGGCGTTCGCTGCGGCGCAGGCGGGCGGCTCGACGCGCATCGAGGTCGTGCAGGCCGCCCATCCCGTTCCCGACGACGCTGGCCGCCGCGCCGCCGGCCGCATCCTCGAGCTCGCGCGCGGCCTGTCGGCCGACGACCTGGTCATCTGCCTGATGTCGGGCGGCGCA